>DATFNI010000186.1:0-9101 GCA_035266485.1 Balneolales bacterium | reverse complement strand
TTGTCTGCAATCGCAACGAACCCACATATATCGATTTGCAACCACCCGGGGATGAATAGTACTCCGATTTGTTGGGTTACCTAACCATAATACTTTCATTATTCATAACAGATGAAACAGTTCATATTGCTTGGGAGTGTTTTACTTTTTGTTATCAATCCAGCAGAAGCCCAAAACAGTATCAACGGATACGTCGTCTCTTTGGAAACGGCGAAGCCGATTGCCAATGCCACTATCTTTCTCAATAATAAATATAATTTACCACTCAAAGAACCACTTAGGGTAACTTCCGATTCCACTGGCTTTTATAGTATTACTGGAATTAAATCAGGCTCCTATGTAATAAATGCCTGGACGACCTATCATGCAATGAATCAACGATACGCTATGGTAATGGAATCGAATATCATTAAGATTAATCATAGCCGGGAGGTTGACTTCGTATTTTCAGAAAACGCCTTTAAAATGCGCTTGAGCTTTAAATATGAAATGCATCGGTACATTAACAGTAAAACACGCCAGTACTTTAAAGATCATCCGTCGAAAGTATTTGATCATTTACACAGAAGAGGCTCAGACGTAGTGGCCATTAGAGCGGATAGACCACAAATTTATATTGATTCCCGAAGAGATACCGTTGATACATTTTATATCAAAAAAATAAATGACATAGGTGAGTAGCAGGGGAAATACAACTGTGCGTAATTCAGGAAACTTAGTTGGCCTGGCGTTTTTGAAAGAGCTAAATGATTTGCGATAGATTGATGGACAGAAAGACCGATTTAAGAAGTGCACACGGTCCTTAAATCGCAAATCAAAAATTGGTCCATCGGTTCGTCGCAGATCAGATGAGAATCTTGTCATCAGGAGTCGATTTCAATCCCGGTTCTTGCAAATCTGGTTTTGTCTGCTAAATTGCATTTTAAATGTACCCGCCTTAAGTTTTTGGACATTAGGATATTATGACGGGATACGTTGCGGATTAGATGGGGAAGGTTTTTTAACAAAACGAAGCCCCAAACAGGTAGTTACCAGGAATATGTTTGTGCATTAGAAAATATGCAGAAGGGGAAAATGGGATTGCTAATTAGAAATGCCCGCTGTAAACAGGCTCAACAATACAAAGTAAAAGTCCACATCAACGTTGTTTTTGGGATGCATGTAACCAACGATACCATGAAAGCCCAAGATGGAATTTCAAGTGTCTCCTTAAAAGATACAAAAAGCGCTCGTCTCGTTATCCAACTGTCTCAAATGTGATAAGGCTATGAATAACCCTAAAGATAAAAGAACGTTGAAAGCTGTTTGCTTGTGTATACTACAGATGCTTGCCATAAGCAGCCTCGTTTTCGGGCAGAATGAAGGCGCTAAACCTAAGCTGTTATCAAGCGAGGCCCCAACCCTTCGCATGGAACACATAGGGGTTGCAAACGGCCTCGACGAAGGGTCCGTCAATAGTATTATGCAAGATAGGCAGGGTTATATCTGGATTGCCACGCAGGGGGGGCTCCACCGCTACGACGGGCATAAATTTAAGATTTACACGGCCGTACCGTTTGATACCACATCGCTTTCAACAAGCTGGGTAAATTATACTTCAGAAGCCAGGAAGAATGGCGACTTGTGGGTTACAACTTTCGGTGGTGGCCTTGACCGGATGGATCGGGCAACCGGCACCTTTAAACACTACCTGCATAACCCTAACGACTCTACCAGCATCTCGGGGGATCTCACCTTTTACGCGCTGCAGGGAAGAAATGGAGATCTATGGGTAAGTACCTATAATACCGGCCTCAACCTGATGCGTGCAGGGGAAGATGGGAAGTTTGAACATTTCAGGCATATACCCGGTGATCCCACCAGTCTTACAAGCGATTCTTTGGGCTGGATCAGTGAAGACGCCGATGGTATGATTTGGGTGGGATCTGTTAACGGACTCAACAGGATCGATCCGAAGACAGATAAAATCACACGATTCCTTTACGACCCGAATATAGCGGCACATTTTAATTTTTCAAATGTGATTAATAAAATGTATTTCCCACCGGATAAACCTGGTATCCTGTGGCTTACCACATCTAACGGACTGGTCAGACTAAACAGCAAAACGGGGGGGCATGAACGGTTCCTGATGACACCGAATAAAGGAAGTCTCAGTGCTAAAAATGCTCTTGATGCTATAGCCCCGGACCCGGGGGATCCCAACGTACTCTGGATCGGAGGACCCGGAAATGGGGTATTCCGCTTCGACATGCGCACTAAAAAGTTTACCTCTTATCGCCATGATCCCCGCGATCCGAACAGTTTGAGTGATAATATTGTTCAATCCATCATTACAGATCGCTCGGGTACAATTTGGGTTGGCACATATAACAATGGTGTCAATAAGTTTAATCCGGGGGCTGTAAACTTTACAAATCTGAAAAATGAACCCGGAATATCTTCAAGTCTATCTCCTGGAACTGTATGGGGCATTTATGAGGATCGTTACAGGAATTTATGGGTTAGCACCCAGGCCGGAACCGGTGAGAACTATCTCACAGAATTTGATGCTGCAACGGGTGCTGTCAAAAGATACCGCAGTGATCCCCAAAATTCTTCAACACTGCTTCCGGGATCTCTTAGAGAATTTGCTGAAGATGGCAACGGTCGTTTTTGGATAGGAGGGGCGAGAGGGCTGAACCTATTTAATCGTGCGAATGGTCATGTAACGCGCTTTGTGCAAAAAGGAAACTCTCTGAATCAAAGATTAAGAAACAGCATTTTTGCTATTATTCCTGCAGCAGCTGATTCAAACATACTTTGGATAGGCAGTGTTGGGGGCGTCGACCGCTTCAATACCAATACACATAACTTTATACGCGTTCCTCTTACATCGAATAAGACAGGGGATCCGTCAGTTTTTAGTCTTTATCAGGACGCTGAACATATTTTTTGGGCAGGCACCACCGCCGGATTGATGCGCATCACACCGGATGGGAAGGCCCGGATTGTTTCTGCTTATAATCCGCATGACACTACAACAGTAAGCGATAATACGATATTGAGCATAGCCGAGCGTCCCCAGGAACCCGGTGTTTTATGGTTGGCTACACAGAATGGTGGATTAAACCGTTTTGATACGCATACCGGTATTACCACCCACTACACAATGGCCAACGGGATGCCGAGCAACACGGTCTATGCTATTATGGTCGATAATCGTGGTACACTCTGGCTGAGTACGAATAATGGCATCAGTAACTTTGATCCGGACACAAAAACCTTCCGTAACTATGGCCTGAATGATGGTCTGATGGCACTTGAATTTAATCAGAATGCATACGCCAAAGGTGCTGATGGAGTACTCTACTTCGGCAGTGGAAAGGGGATTACGGGCTTCAATCCTGAGAAGCTCCATATTAATGATATTCCACCGCAGGTAGTGCTTTCCGACTTTAAGATATCTGACAAATCGGTAGCCATTGGTCCCAAATCACCGCTGAAGAAACCACTTTCGAAAACCAGGTTAATCACACTTAACTACAATCAAAATGATGTAGCCTTTGATTTTGTGGCTCTGCACTTTGCCAATCCTGACAAAAATACCTACGCCTATAAGCTGGAAGGGTTTGATAAGAAGTGGATTGATTCAGGTACTAAAGCTTCAGCCAGGTATACCAACCTGCCACCCAATACATATACATTCCATGTCAAAGCCGCCAATGCCGATGGGGTATGGAATAATAAAGGGGCTTCCATTCAGCTTATCATCCTGCCGCCGTGGTACAGGAAGTGGTGGGCCTACGGACTTTTTACGTTGTTGCTGGCCGGGATGGTTTTTGGTGTCGACCGGGTTCAGCGGTATCGGATCTCTAAGAAAGAGCGCGAACGTGTTGCCCTCAGGGAGGCTGAATTGCGCGCAGAAGCCGAAAACAAGCGCCGTGCGGATACTGAACAACTCAGTAAAATCGGCCGGACTATTACTTCCTCACTTTCTGTGGATGAGATCATTGAAACCGTCTATGAACATGTCAATGCGTTGATGGATGCCGCCATATTTGGCGTTGGTATTTATAACGAGAAACGTGATCGCCTTGATTTCCCGGCTACCAAGGAGAATGGTGCAATGCTGCCTCCCTACGTTAACCGGCTTGAGGAAGAAAACAGGCTGGCTGTATGGTGCTTCAAAAACAATAAGGAAATAGTTATCGGGGATTTGGCCAAAGAACGCGGTCAATATGTAAAAGAATATACGGCGCCTGTCGAAGGGAAAGACGCTGTTTCGTTGATTTATCTGCCACTGGTTCACCACGACCGTGTGATCGGTGTTGTCACGACCCAAAGTTTTAATAAGGATGCCTATACGGAGTATCATGTCAACCTATTGAAAAACCTGGCCACATATGCTGCGATAGCCCTTGATAATGCGGCCGCCTATCGTCAGCTCAACGCCACACTGAGTGAGCTTCAGACTACACAACAGCAACTGGTGCAGCAGGAAAAACTGGCCTCCCTTGGTCAGCTTACGGCTGGCATTGCTCATGAGATCAAGAACCCGCTCAATTTTGTCAATAACTTCTCGGACTTGTCTATAGAGTTGATTGAAGAAGCCAGAGAAGAGCTGGCTGCAAGCAAAGATCGGTCATCAGAGGTTGTTGCTATCCTGAATGACATAGAGGCAAACTTAAAGAAGATACACGAACATGGCAGCCGGGCAGACTCCATCGTAAAAGCGATGCTGCAACACTCCCGTGGTGGAACAGGCAAGAAAGAACCGACAAACCTGAATGCTGTGATCAGGGAATACACGAACCTGTCTTTCCATGGTATGCGTGCTGCTAAGGACCCTATTAATGTGGACCTGGAATATGATCTTGATGAATCGATAGGAGAAGTGCCCTTGATTGCCGAAGATTTCAGTCGCGTGATAGTTAATCTGTGCACGAATGCCTTCGATGCGATGCGTGATAAGCTGTCGGCCAATGGATCTCATGATTCGTATAAACCCAAATTGGCGATTCGAACCGGCAAGCTTGGTGACCAGGTGAATATTGAGGTTGAAGACAACGGACCGGGAATCCCAGATGAACTCAAAGACAAGATTATGCAGCCTTTCTTCACAACCAAGAAAGGGACTCAGGGTACGGGTCTGGGACTGTCGATTACCAACGACATCATTAAAGTACACGGCGGTGAGTTACTCATTATATCAAATGGCAATGGCACTACATTCAGCATCAAGCTGCCTGCTGAAAAGTAAATGTGGTTGTTGAGGCAAACGAATTGGGACCTTACAACGGAAAACTTAGCTATTTGAACGTGGGTGATTGTAGCATTTATATCAATTTGCATATGTAGCTCTGCAAGTTAAGACGGCAAGGGAAATACTTACCCCCCAGACTTTCCGTGACCCGCTTAAGTGGAGGATTATAAGTCTGTATTAATGAATTCCGCCTGCTATATGAGATTGAGATGTATATATCCGGACGAAGAGTAAGCGTTTCCTGTACCTTACTAAGGGAAAATCTCATAATTTAAAAACCTAAATCCTGTACCGATAAGATAAGGAGCGGATGTATTAATGGATAGCTAAAAAGCGAAGTCATTTCAGCTTCTGTAAATTATACGGAACCCTTTGGTCATTGGCCTTATCGGGAATCGAGCTATTGTCATCAGAAATAAAGAGCTGGAGCCATGAAAAGAATTATCTGGTTGTCAGGCGGTATTTTGTTTGTCACGGCGGCATTTTTTGTACCAGGGAGTACCGGCAGTGTGTGGTTTTCTATCCTGTTGGGCTTTATAGCTGCCGTGGTTTATCTGGTTGCTCTATACACTTATTGGTTTAAAAATATCAGGTCGAAGTCTGCAAGAATCGGCATCCTGACAACACTTTTGTTGCTGACTATTATCTCTGCCGTTTCTTCTGTCTTAAACTACAGTAGTGGACGTAGTCAGGCAGCCATGTTGGCAACTTATCGGAAAAATATCGAGATAAGGTGTCTGCATTCATATATCAACGAACCATTACTATACACCCTGGCTTCAAGATATGACCGGGATGGACACGCCGGTTACCGGACAATGGCCGCGGCGTTTCATTCGAAATATGACTCGCTCATCACAACTGATCATGAATTCAGGTATGGTGAAAACGGGAAGATTTATACCTGGAAGATCTATGTAGCAAAAGCTCACGCCGACAGTGTGGTCCTGGTTGGTGAATCCGAGTTTCTAAAAGGCAGTGATCCTGCATTCAGAAATTTTTCAGGAGACAAGGGCCGATACCAGGTAGAAGGAATATTAACTCCCAAAGGTGTACAATATGAGCGAACAAACTGATCAAAACTATTGGTGGCTGCCGTGGGTGTTAGCATGTGCAGGGGTAATACTTATTGGATTAACTATTTCTTTGATTCATCCCGACCGCATATACTGGAACAGCCTCAATCCGTGGGAAAATGCCTATATAACTTCTGTTTATGGTGCAATCCAAATATTTGGCTCATCTTTTGGCTCATCAATTCCCACTGAATTCATTTTGAAAGAGCGTCTCCTGATTCTGGCCGGTATCCTGGTCATATTTGTTATAGGTCCCTCACTTTGGGTATTCAGCGAATCTGAAAAAGGGGAACGGACTCATGGCATCCTGATACGTGGGTTTAACTGGTATGCCGGTGTGATGATTCTTATTGCAGGATTCTGGTACGCAGGATCCGGTATCCTGGAAGGAGCAGGACATGTACAAATGCTGCGGGAGATCAATCACAAAAACCAAATGCGTTATGAACTAAGCCAGGGACTGCTAACAAGAGCTGTTCAGGCAATACAGTACTATGAACTCCCGGTCAATATGGGCGGTGGTGGACAGAGTTTCAGCATGTTGTCAGTACCCGCTAAAAGAAGCAAAATCCTTGCTATACATAATTTGGAAACGTCTCAGCCAGCCTCCCGTAATGTTTTTTTAATAGGTCGGGTGAAATCAGGCAGCATCACGCTGTTCGCAGTAGGCAAAATGGATGGGCAGAACGCCAGGTTCAAAAATGCTGACGGTGAACAGGGTAAGATGCAACTGGCTGTGAGAATTATTCCATCTGATAATAGAATGATCCACCGGCTGACGGATAAGCAATTTGTAAATTGATTTTCATCTTATACCGGAAACATCCAGGTATCGGCCATCCTGATCGGCGTGGTAACGATTGAGGTGATCGTGATTGTCGCTAACAAAAGGCGCTGTCCATTGACTGATATGGCAGCCCGTTATACCACAGACAGACGCGATAATTTCGACATTTACCTTCCGGTTTGGCTGGCCAGGTATAACCAGATAATTTTCGGATCTTTGTTCTTCCTCGTTGTACTGTATACGATTTTTAAGTGGTGGATTGGAATATGGCCATGGATAATAGATGTTCAATGTGAGTGGTTACGCACTGAACGTGTTACTTTGGGAAAGATCACAAAATATGATGAGAGAATTGGGTGGATGGAACTTCTTTAAGATACGTTATTAAAACAATACCTTTTTATGAGGGTAGTCTTATGGGACAAAAGCAGGTGAAATAAGGGACGTATTATTGTTTTTATTGAACTTTTATGCTAATGTTAAACCAGGATAAGTTATTTGTATCGAATCACATGCAGTGAGAAACAGAGCTTATCTGGTAAAATGCAAGGGAGTATTACATAGCGCCAGTCGGTAATTGATTAAAGGGCGCCGAATGGTCTAATCAGAGAGGGTTAGTCATGAAAACAATCCTGTTCGTTATCGTGACACAATTACTCATAGTTGTCTCTTTGCCAGTGTACGGTTTTCAGATTGAGCCGCAAAACCCAAAGGCAGATAATACTCGGATAACCATAAGAATTGTAAACGATTCCATTCCGTTGGCAAAAAGAAAAAGGTTTCGGGTGCGACCTAAATTCGAAACCATCCATTTGGTGTTGGGATTCGGAGTCTTGAATAGCGATTATTCGGATTTGAGGATGCTGGAACTCAACCCCGGCAATATATCGGTTCCGATGTCAATCTATATTCATGTTCCACTTACATTGGATTCACCCGCCTTTTTCTTCACCGGCGGATGGGATATTGGTCTTGGTGGTGGTACCAACTCGTTCAAGGGCTTGTTGATGTTTCAGTCTCCGTACCGGATTATGCTCGGTTTCGGTGGTGGAACTTCCATCTATTCATACAAAGATGACAACATCATAATCGGGGCGAATCAAAGTTACCCCATCCTGGCAGGAGGGATCAACCTGAGCCGCCAGCGTGTTGATCTGCTGGTGACTTTGCCACTGGCCCCTTCCTTAAAGCAAGATTTCGAAGGATCGAGATATTCGATCAGGCCGGCAGTCATTCAGGTGAGCCTGCTGATTTCATTACGATGATATTTCCATATTACTCATATCCGGGGTATGTTATGAAACCACAAACTGATCAATTCTCAAGAGTAGTGCTGATTATTGCATTGCTGCTGTTAAGCGGTTGTTATTCTTCCCGCAGGACCGTAACGTTTACCGGCCTCAAAGTTGCTGAAGATATGAAGGAGCCTGTACGGGTGTTAACGGTCAATTCGGTATTGTACACCTTCCATACCTTTTCGTTTACGGATTCTACCATTTCGGGAAAAGGCAGCGTGAAGATGAGGGGCGGTACGAAAGATTTTGAAGGGACACTCAGGTTTTCCGATATCCTTTTCATTGAACGATATAAAATGAACTACTGGCAACTGCTGTGTATAGTGCCTATGACAGTCGCAGTAGGATTTGGGGTGTCAGCCCTGCTTGAGCCATCAAAATTTGAACTAAGACGACCCATTGAGGGGTCTTGCCCTTTCATTTATTCTTATGATGGTTCCAAATACAGGCTTGAGGCCGAGGCATTTTCCACCTCGGTTTCTAAAGTGCTTGAGGCGGAGACATTTCATGTGCTCCCTTCGCTTAAGCCGGTAAATAACGAACTGAAGGTCCGCGTCAGTAACGAGCGCCCGGAGACCCATGTGGTCAACAGTGTCCATCTTTTTGCGGTTGACGCCGGGAATGCTGCTTCCGTGGTGCTGGATACGAACAACAGGGCCTGGTCTGTTCGCAATGCCATATCTCCGGTAGCCGCATAT
>DATFNI010000185.1:0-4469 GCA_035266485.1 Balneolales bacterium | reverse complement strand
GATTGATCCTTACACAGTTTCTGATGATCTGGCAGTGGCATATCATTCTCCCCAATGTGGATATGAATGTTTGGTATACGCTTATCTCAGTGGGACTGCTGATTGATCGTATTCCGTTGCTGCCCAACCTGGATGTACTGTCGGCAAATGCCAGCATCAAGATTTCCCCTCTGTTAAAGGCTCCAACGGTTGCCATAGCTGCCATCATGCTCGTCAATAATGCTATGACAAAACTGATAGACGTGGTCCTCGTTGGTGCTTCTTCGCTGATTATCGATGGTCATGTTGCATCCATACCCGGAAAAGAAAATACGGAAGAACTGGCTGCTGAATTTGCCAACGGCTCGTTGCATCACTAAAAGAACTGGACAGACAACCGGCAATCGTTCTGTATCTCACTTCAGAATTTTTCCATTAGGCCGGGCCATCTTTAGTGCTTGTCCGTGTTCTATTCTTACATAATCGATTCTCGTCCTGACTCGAATTCACGTCGGATTAGGACGCAGAGCCTCGGCTAAAATGGAAGCAGGATGTTTGGCTGTGCGATGCACACCTTCGTCTATCTGGTGACGGCAGCTAAACCCGGGAGCGCAGATAAGATCATCTTTCTCTGCTTCTCTTAGAGCGGGAAACAGTACAAGCTCACCGACTTTCATCGATACATCGTAATGATTTTCTTCATAACCGAAAGAACCGGCCATGCCACAGCAACCCGTCTTCAGATCAACAGGTTTAAAGTGCCCCGCCCTTAAAACTTCCAGTGTGGATGAGATTCCGGAAAGCGCCTTAGCATGGCAGTGCCCATGAACATGAACGGTTTGATTTCTTCCGTGTACCACTTCTCCGATGTTGTGTGGATGAGACTTGGAATCCTGATACCGGTAGGACGGTGAAACAAATTCCTCAAACATATAACTGAGGCCTGCAATGGAGTTAGCTTTATCGAGATCCGAATCATCACACAGATCCAGATATTCGTCGCGAAGGGTCAGGATTTCAGAGGGTTCAATTCCGACGATCGGGGTTCCGTTTACAGCAAACGGATACAGAACATCGATGCAGTGTCGGGCCTGTTCTGCGGCTTTATCCAGAAGGCCTTTTGAGATAGCCGTGCGACCGCTCTCCAGGACCGGGGTCGCAAAAACGTTGTAGCCCAGCGCTTCGAGGACATGGACGGCATCTTTGGCGATGTCAGGCTCGTTGAAGTTAGTAAACAGGTCGATAAACAATAAAACTTCCGGTCGGCCATCGCCGGCAGCGGGAACATGATTGTTCTCAAACCAATGTTCAAATGTCTGATGAGCAAAAGACGGCAAGGTTCGTTCCGGATGGATTCCGGCAAACTGATGAAACAGTTCGCGACCTAGCGGAGAATGATTGAACCAGTTTGTCAACGCCGGCATCTGAGAGGCCAACGGGTAGAAACGTCCCGGATCACCGAAGAAACGGCTGGCGAAAGGAACTCCCTGTTGTTTGTGCCGACCATTCAGAAATTCCGATTTCATCCGGGCCATGTCGACATTGGCCGGACATTCCGTCTTGCATCCCTTACACATCAGGCACAGATCGAGGGCCTCGTTTAATTCATCTGATGAGAAGGCCTCCTGCTGTTTCCCCGAGAAAAGCTGACGAAACATGTTGGCCCGGCCCCGCGTGCTGTCTTTTTCTTCTTTGGTGGCCATGTAGGACGGACACATCGTTCCCCCACTCTCGGCAAGCTTGCGGCACACACCTGCTCCGTTGCATTGCTCGATTAATGCTGCGAAACTGCCTTCCTGTCGATAGTGAAATACAGTATCAACCCGTGGCGGCTGATAGGCAGGTGAATAACGAAGGTTGGTATCAATAGGCTTTGCATCAACGATCTTGCCCGGATTGAAAATGTGCTGCGGATCCCAGATCTCCTTGACCTGCTTTAGCAAAGGCATCATTTCCTTGCCTATGATCTTTTCGATATAGGGTGCCCTCGCCCGGCCGTCACCATGTTCACCGGACAGCGATCCCTTGTACGAATGCACCAGGTCGGCAATCTCCGCCGCCATGGCTTTCATCTTCCGGATCCCCTCTTCGGTCTTGATATTAATAACCGGCCGCAGATGCAACTCGCCTACCGAAGCGTGGGCATAAAACACGCAGTTGGTGTCATGTTTCTTCAGAATCTTTTGAAAGTCTTTCACGTATTCGGGCAAATCCTGAACACGAACGGCGGTGTCTTCGCAAAATGTGGGCGTCTTTTCCTCGCTGGCAAGACCCATTAGCAGTCCGAGTCCGGCTTTTCGCAAATCCCAAACTCTTCTCATTTTATCAGGATCATCGATCACCGGAATAGCATAGCCGAAATGATTCTCTGCAAGATGTTCCTTGAGGTCATCCGCCCGCTTACAAAGGGCTTCCCGATCATCTCCGTCAAGTTCGACAATGAGAAAGCATTTGGGCTCCCCTTCCAGGAAGAACCGGTTCTGACGCTGCTCGATATTGCCCTTCGTTGCCTTAAGAATGATATCATCGACCAGCTCAACAGCAGCAGGTTTAAACGATACAATTTCTACAGCCGCACGCATGGCCTCATCCAGCGAGTAAAATTGCGGGATGACAAGGATGCTGTACGGCTCTTTTCTCACCAGCTTCACCTTCGCCGATGTAGTCATAGCCAGGGTGCCTTCGCTTCCGCAGAGCAGTTCCGCCATATTGAAGGGCCGCCCGTCCGAATCAAACGGCTGCATGGTACAGAGCCGGTCCAGTGCGTACCCGGTATTTCTCCGGATGATATCAGGATGTGGCCAGGCTTTGAGTATCGCGTCCCGGTTTCTTTCAATAAGACGGAGGATTTCCCGGTATATCTTCCCCTCCAGGTTTTCCATCTGTTTCTTTTGCTCCAGCTCCTCGGTACTGAGTGGATGGAAGAACGCAGTCGTTCCGTCACTAAGGATAGCTTCCACTTCATAAATATTATCCCTGGTGCTACCGTACTTGATCGAATAGGAGCCGGTGGAGTTGTTCCCGATCATGCCGCCAAGCATGCAGCGATTGGTCGTTGCGGTATCGGGTCCCAGGAGCAGTCCGGATTTACCTGCCTCACGGTTCAGCGTATCGCGTATGACTCCCGGCTGGACATGAGCCAGTTGCTGTTCGGTATCGATATCCAGGATCTCGGTCATCCATCGCGATACATCCATGACGATGCCACCGCTGCTGGTAGTTTGACCTGCCAGGCTGGTACCGGCACTCCTGGCAGTAATCGGAATATTGTTGTGTGAAGCCCAGCGAACCAGTTCACGAATTTCTTTGCCGTTCTTTGGAAATGCGACGCCAAGTGGTTTTTCCTCATACATCGAGGCATCGGTGGCATACAGTGATCGCGTGAGCAGATCAGTGTGAATGAGTTTCTTTACAGTGTCGTCAACGGGTAGCAAATCCATAGCACAATCCTAAACAGTTATAAGGCTGATGATCAAATCATTAAACAGAATCAGCGGAAGCTTAGTTGCTTCAATGAACTGTACAGAATGTAAGGATTTAGTAACCGGAATTAAACGGAGAACTGCTCAACTGCCCTTCGGACAATCTCATCGCCAATAGCGAGTCCGGCTGTGGCTGCCGGACTGGGAGCGTTCAACACATGTATCTCACGCCCGTCGGCGACGAATGAGAAATCATCAACTATTTCACCTTTTCGTGTAAGGGCCATGGCCCGGACGCCAGCCGGAGCCGGTTCGATATCTTCATATTTAAGCCCTGGTATGAGATTCTGTAATCCCTCAAGAAATGCTTGTTTTGAAAGGGATCTGCGCCATTCGTTGAGACCCATTCGCCAATGTTTGCCTGCAAGTTTCCAGAATCCCGGGTAGAGCAGTGCTTCGGCGGTATCACGGGCATCAAAGGACAGTTTATCATAGCCTTCGCGCTTGAATGCGAATACGGCATTGGGACCGCATTCCACGCCCCCGAGTACCATTGTTGTGAAATGAACGCCCAGGAAAGGAAATTCGGGATTAGGGAGCGGGTAAATCAGCGTTTTGACCAGGTGCTCCGCCTCTTTGGTCAGTTTGTAGTATTCGCCACGGAAAGGAACAATCTCAATTTGGGGATTATAACCTGCAAGCTGGGCGACACGATCGCATTGCAATCCGGCGCAATTGATAAGATACCGGCTCTCGTAGGTGGTATCCCGGGTCATTACATGCAGCCCGGTTCGATCATTTCTTATGTCTCTGACTTCCTGGTTGAAAACAACTTCCCCCTCCCGTTCTTCGAGCAGCCGTTTCAGTTGCCGGCAGACGCCACGAAAATCGACGATCCCGGTATAGGGCACATGTATTGCTTTGATCCCGGCACAGTGGGGTTCTACCTCCAGCAACTGTTCCCTGTCGATGACCGAGATCTCATCAAGGCCGTTTTTCTTTCCCCGTTCGTAAATGGCATCGAGACGCGGTAACTCCTTATCATCAACGGCGACAATCACTTTGCCG
>DATFNI010000184.1:0-6612 GCA_035266485.1 Balneolales bacterium | reverse complement strand
CTCCGGCCAGCTGCAATTCAGCTTGGCGGCGGCGGGCGGATTAGTCTACAATTATCTCCCGTTCCGCAACAAGGTCTGCGGAAAGGTTTCAACTGATGTCGCTATCACCAATACGGCCTTCACTGGAACGGGTGACAAGTCTTTTCGGACGCGCCTCCAGAATTGCGGTTATCATTCGACGACGGCCGGTGAAGCGCCTGGTGTGCGTACCGGCGACGTTGACAGCGCGATAGTTTTGAACGGTACGCAGGCTTATTTTCAGGTTTACCGGTGTCTAAACGACGACTGTAATACCCCGGATTCTGTCGAATACCTTACCTCCGGTGGTAGCACTGGCGTCCAGTTAGGAACGGTTCCGTTATTCTCAACCGCAACGTTGTTAATTGACTGGAACACCTTGAGTCCCAACCAATTCACCTTCCAGCTGAACAACGACCTCCCGATTAAATTCGATCCGGTGGCGGCGGGTGCGCCCATTAATGCCGATGTTCCCAACGTTCCCGAAAAATATCTTGGCGCACAGTTAGTTTTGTCAGATCCAAATGATATCGCGGAGATGACTGCTGTCTTCGATAATGTAACGGATGGACTTCTGTCTGATGATTTCAACAGCGGTAAATATCTGGACGGATCTTTCTGGATGAAGACAGACGGTAGACGGCAGGTAGAAAACGGAAGACTTCTTCTGGAGACCGGCCAGGAATATGTGGGTGATTCTAGTGCCGATAACAGGTTTAACTATACAAGCCTCATTTCCAATGACGAGATGATCCCCAACACCGAGGTTGTCGAAGCCGATATCACCTTAGACCCGGCGACATTTGTTATTGGCCTCGGCGGTAACCATACGGAAGTATATGCCTTGCTTGAAATGGAATTCCGGCCTCCTGGTGCAGGTCAGAATGATTACACGGATTCCTTTGTGATAAGAGCTGCGTTGAGAGAAGGCTCCCCCGGAGTAGGGGGTACCGCTGAAATATCTGCGATTGGCTGCGCCGATTATTCCTGCACCTCAAAGCACTCCATAGCTAATGATAATCAGACGTTCAACACTTCCGTGGTAAAAGGCCAGTCGTATCACATGAAAATCGCTCGCCAAGGGAACGAAGTGATCGACATTACCATGGATAACCAAGAGATTCTTACCGTGGATTTGTCGGATATTACAGAGTTTGCTTCAACAGAATTCTATGATCTGGCATTAAGAACGGCTTCGAGAGGAACGGACACACCCGGTGAAGAAGCATTTGTTCGGGCTTTCTTTGATAACGTCCAAGCGGGAACTCCATAAAGGAAACGTGGCCATACATTCAGATCAAAAGGGGAGACAATAAATATGCAACTATCCAGTCCAGGGATTTGGCTCGGTCTAGCCTGAATCTTGACACGGTTGTGAGTAGCTTGAACCGTAAGAATTCCTGACTGAGCGCGACGGGGGACTGCTGGCCCGAGTCAGGGATAAGAACTGGGCAGGCTGTCGGCAATGATCAGATCAACTGCGTGCCTCAAGAGCCTTGAAGCTGACGGGTGACGGGTGTTGGGCAATACACTGTGACACATTAGATTAAAAGCCCGAGTACCGGGAAAGCACCCGGGCACAGGAACGGAAAGAGCTGCAAGTATTATTCTTCCCAGCTGTGAACGACGCAGAACAAAATCAGTCTTTCACACTGGTATGGCGCGAAAAGGCCGAATACATGATGCCAATGGAGTTTATTGTGGTGTGCATCAGGGCGATGCCAGGAAGACATCTTCGATTCTTACTGGACTCTATCCCGGTTTTTCCATTAATGCAAGAGAGCATCAGCCGGTTAGATTATCTATTTTATGCTTGCGGTTTAATGAAAAGCCATGTTCACCTTGCAATTTTTGTCGTTGATGCCCCTTTTTTTAAAATTGTCCGGAATTTGTCTTTTCGATCCCCTGGTTTGGTGCATAAAATAATGGGGCGCATATGTCGTCTTTTTCAAGGGCAGGGCAAGGTTGTCTTGGTTGATAAAGACCTTAAATATATTGAAATTGGAATGGTGTATACATCTTCTCCCGCTTAGGGGTGGCATCAGAGTTATTGCGGATCAGAGGTTGGAGCTATGGTGAAGACCTTTTGCTCTGTAAAAAAAAGGACTTCCGACATGACACGAGTAGTATCGGTCGCGTTTTCGCGATTCCCCAGAGAGGTCAGGACCAGGCGAGAGGTGGCGGCTCTGGTGGAAGCGGGCATGGTTGTTGATAATATCTGTCTGCAAGGGGAGGAAGATTTGGCAAAGGAGGTTGGCAAGGACGGTAGTATCATCTACCGGATTAAACTGGAAAGGAAGCGAGGCACCAGATTGCGATATATGTTGGAATACTGGTACTTTGTCTCCGCGGCTTTTTTCTGCCTTTCTTGGTTGCATCTGCGCCATCGTTATCGCGTCGTCCTCGTGCACAACATGCCTGACATCCTTGTGTTCAGCGCTCTGTTGCCTCGTCTTTTGGGGGCACGGGTTATTCTCGACCTGCACGACCCGATGCCAGAGATATACATGACCAAGTACGGCCTCAGTGAGTCCAGCCTAGTTATCCGGTTTCTTAAGGTGCTCGAGCGCCTGAGTATAGAGTTTGCACACATGGTTATCACACCCAATAAGGCCTTCAGGGAACTGTTTATTGCCCGTGGATGTCCTCCAGAGAAAATCCATGTGGTGATGAATTCACCCCAGGAGGAGCTTTTCAGGAGGAGTGGGGTGGCGGAGGGAGGCCAGATCAAGGCAAACAGGAAGAGCTTCGAGTTAATGTATAGCGGCTATATTGTGGAGCACAATGGACTCGATGTAGCTGTGAGGGCAATCTCCTTGGTTCGTCATGAAATTCCCGGGATCAAGTTCCGGATTTATGGTTCCGGGAACTTCCTTGAGAAGGTTGCCGCGGACATTGAGGGGTTGGGCCTCAGGGATATAGTTACTTGCCACGGTTTTGTCACCCTGGAAGAGATTTCAAGGGCTATCGATAATGCTGATCTGGGAATAGTGCCGAACCGGCGAACGCCATTCACCGAATTGAACTTTCCTCAGAGGATTTTGGAGTACTTGTGTAAAGGTAAGCCGGTTATTGCCCCAAGAACCATGGGGGTAGTCGACTATTTCGACGAGGACACCCTTTGCTATTTCGAGCCCGGCAACCATGAGGACCTCGCTAGGCGTATTTTGGACTTGTGGAAGGACCCTTCCTTGGGGCAGACACTAGTTAGGAGAGGCGCTTCAGTTTATCGGGGTATACGTTGGGAAATCCAAAAAGCACTGCTTATCCGTTTGGTGGAAGGACTGCAAACCGGGAAGAGTTGAAGTTGTCTCGATTTTGATGGTAATCAGATTTTCGGCCCAAGGGCGTATGCTGAAAATGTGGCATAACCAAAACTTCTACTGCTTTATGACAAGAACACTTTCTTGTACGGTTTTCACTTAGCTCTCTGTCCGAATTATGGGGCCACCTCTATCATTCATTCGCCCCTAACAGTAAGGTAGCCCCTGACCTGCTCAAAAACAACAGAATCAAAGCTGAATGTTTCTGTGTCAGATCTTTACTTACCTCCTTCCGATATACTGATCCAGATCTGGTGTCAATAGATGCCAGTTGGCAGACAAGGCTTGCTGAACCATAGAGCACTGGCGACATCATTTTTCTGTGTTTCGGAATTTTTATAGAGAGATAAACCGTTCGGTCGGTGCCGATACAATTTATTTGAACAAAAACCTTTGTTACGTAGAGGGAAAATACACCTTTAGGCTGATTGATTTTCCCCAAGTTATTCTGGGATAAAAAAAGTATGCCCTGTGCAAATGGTTTATTTTCAACATTAGGAGGTTTGCAATGCACACAAACCGAATTCTAATCTTTGTTTTTTTGATATGCCAGTCTCTAATAACATCACATCTTTGGGCGGCAACCTATTATGTTGATAATAGCGTGTCTAATTCCAGTGATAATAATGCCGGGACATCCACAGCGTCACCTTGGAAGCACTGCCCAGGAATGGTTGGTTGGGCTGGAAAGGCAACACTTAAGCCGGGAGACATTGTGAAATTCAATCCTTCTGGTACGTGGCAACAATCTGATAATTCGACCCTCCTTTCATTAAAAGGTGGTGTTACTTATGATGGATGTTCCTGGAAAAATGATTCGTGCCTTCCGGAGCAGATGTCCCAAAAAGCTACATTTAAAATGTTAGGGGACTATACTGCTAATAAAGACAGGCCGGGACTAGTTATTTTCCGTGACGATAATCCGACAATCGAAACTGTTTTAAAAGGTTTCGAAATTGATGGAAATAAAAAACTAATAAGCGGAATTACAGTTAATTGGCCTGGGTCTACGAAGTCTTTAAATGGTCAAATAAAAAGAATAGAAGGATGTTATATACATGACTTTGGTAGCCCACCAACTACTCCTTTTGGTATTTATTCTTTAAAAGTAGGAGCAAATAAAGATTACACAACTGAAAATATAGAAATTATAGATAATAGAGTGGAAGATGCCCCACGGGCTTGTATTTCTATATATGATGCAGTATCTGATGGGGCTCATGAAATCAAAAATGTACTCATACGAGGAAATAGAGTTACTAGGGGTGGGAACAATGCTGTCGTACGTGGCAACGGAATACACTTTAAAAACAAAGTAACAGGTGCAATAGTTGAGTACAATTTATCTTATAATAATGACGGAAGCGGTATTTTACTTGAAGACAGTTCGCCCAGACCAGGGCCTAAGGGTATAATATTAAGACGAAATATTCTATATGGTAATAATGTTGGAGGAATCACACTTGGCCGGCCAGGTAGTAAGAGTGTTGAAATAGAAGGAAATTGGATTTATAAAAATGCACAAGGTGGAGTACTCCTCCAGTCAGATTTGAAGGGGATTTTAAATGTTAAAATTTATAAAAATACCCTCGTTGAAGATGTTGGCGGGGAGATAATCGTCAGTAGCGCAGCAAGATTTGAAACGTTTGAAATCACAAAAAATGTATTAAATGCTCTTTCTACCAAAATCCCTCTTGTTAACAGCTCCCCAGATGGAGTGAAATATCATTCTGACAACGAATTTTATCGGCCTGGTGGAGGAATACTCGTAAAAGATAGAACTAGCAGCTATCAATTATCAAATCTTGATTCATGGGATCCACTAGCTGGCGCTGAGAATGTGCTGAAAAACCCTCTCAACCCTCCTACAGGCTTCATCGGCTTAACAACAGAAAATACCGATGGATTCGATACCGTAAAGGGTGATGTAGGTGCCTCCAAATATGGCGTAATAACCCTAACTAAAACCCTCAGTGGGCTGAAAATTGATGGACCGCTCAGCTTAAAAGGAGGCAGTAGCGGGACCTACACAGCTACGGCTAACTGGAGTGACGGCACTACCAGTCCGGTGACGCCTCTCTGGAATGAGAATTCGTCGTATGCGTCAATCACTTCCGGCGGGGTTATGACCACGTTACCGGTATCTGCCGACCAGACAGTAACCGTCAGTGCCAGTTACACATCCGGGGGGATTACAAAGCCAGCATTTATATTGGTAAGTATTGCAACAAGTCCTGAACCGCCTCCCGCTGAAGTTCCTCCTGATGCGGTCCAGACCACGCTAGGGCCAGTTACGGCACCGATGCAGATGGTCTCCGCGCCGGATGCCCCCGGCGGTTCTTATATTGAAACCACCACAAGCAACTCAGGAAGCGCTGTTTACAGCATCAATATCGCACAACCAGGCACTTATAAAATTATCGCCGAAGTTTTTGCTGCCGATGCCAGTTCGGATTCTTTTCTGGTCAAGATTGACAATGGGCCGGCAGATATTTGGGACTTGAATCCAAAGGGGGATCCTGCTCTGTATAATATTTGGAGGCAAGATGAGGTTACTGCCCGCGGCACAGGGACATTCGATACCCCAGAATTTGATCCGTTGACAGTAGAATTGGGTGCAGGAGCTCACACGATTACAATCAGTGGTCGGGAATCTAATTCGAGATTGGCTTATTTATATTTTATGATTGAGTCATCTGCCATTCCTTCCCCACTCCCGGTTTTGGTTTTTAGAGCTGAATCCGGGCAATTAACAGCAGACACAATGAAGATTGTCTCTTCGCTTGACATTCCAGGAGGTTCTTATATTACACCTACCACCCGCGACTCGGGGAGTGCCGTTTACGATTTCAATATCGATTACCCGGGGACTTATAAAATTGTTGCTGAGGTTTATTCTGCCGATATAGGGTCTGATTCTTTTCTGGTCAAGATTGACGATCTTCCCGAAGACATTTGGGATTTGAATCCAAAAGGGGATCCTGCTCTATATAATATTTGGAGGCAAGATGAGGTTACAGCCCGAGGCACAGGGACATTTGATGCCCCGCAATTTGATCCATTGAAAGTACGATTGGCGGCAGGAGCTCACACAATCACAATCAGCGGTCGGGAGTTGGATTCGAGATTGGCTTACTTTTATTTGATTATGGTACCTGGTGTCACTGAGCTTATAGAGGCTGAGTCGGGAGCGCTTACTGGACCGATGCAGGTTGTTGCATCTGCTGAGGCATCTGGAGGTGCCTATATAGCATCCTCTACCAAGAACTCG
>DATFNI010000183.1:0-20014 GCA_035266485.1 Balneolales bacterium | reverse complement strand
TCTTTAATATCAGTGATATCGCCCATGCCAACCAGGTGTCGATTGAAACGGTCAAGCTGAATTATACCGCATCCGGCTGCTCAAGTTGTACTTTTAAAATAACCGGTCCGACCAGTATTGAGACAGGTCAATATGAGGCGGACTGGAAGGCTATTGGTAATGCCGGCACTAAGGAGGGTGGCATTCTATATGGATCCGGGAGCATTACCTCTTCGGGAATCAAGGATTATATGACATCCCAACTCTCTACCGATCAATTAATCCTGGGGGCGGCGAGCGAAAATGAGGGCTCACCCGGAAGTGCCGTTAGCATTTCAATAAACCTGACGGTAACCTACACCTATCAAGCCTACACACTGACTGCCCAAAACAACTTTGGCACAGACCATGGCGGGCAGATTGGAGTGGGAGTCAACACCGATGCGGTCAGCCGGACCAGCCCATATACGATTTCAGCGATCAACGGGGACTCGATCCATCTGGCCGCCTATGATCACCAGCACATTGATGGCTACGAGTGGGTGTTCAACAATACCGAGGCCCCGGAGAATCAAAGTGAATGGACGATAAAAAAGGGTGGAACCACTAAGCACTTAAGTTCTTCCCAGACAACCACCCACACCGCCGACAACGACCAGGGTGCTGTTATTGCCGATAAACAGTGGAGGCTATTTGAGGTATCCCGAACCTATCAGACTGAAACCGGCACCGGTTCACCAGTGGAGTTTGGCAAGGTCGTGGAAGGAAACGCCACCACTATCAGCGCTCCGGCCAGCAAAGTCCAAAACGGGGATACTCTCGTCTTTGCCGACTGGCAGGGCTTGACATCCGGAAGTAACCCTTTAAGTGTTACGCCAACGGACAATACCACCTATACCGCCCAGTACAAGGGCCTGCAACTTTCCGATGACGCCCCGGCCTACAATTCCAACCAGCGCCACTACATCCAGTCCGAAAACGGCTGGACGCATATGGTCTACGAGAGCATGGGCCATGTGTGGTACGAGCGGAAAGCGCCGGGCGGGAGCTGGCAGTTGATCCCGCAGGGAGGCAGTGCCAATCCCAAACACCTTGACAATACCAGCGGCAAATATCCAGCCATCGATTTTGCTAAAAATTTCCCGGGATATCCGGGTCCGGTCTTGCCAGCGGGGTGTATATCTACCGCCTGACGGCCGAAACATTTACCCAAACCAAACAATTCATGCTGGTTAAATGAGATGAGTTAGATCCAATCGCCCCTGGGAGATGGCAAGGCTCATTTCCCAGGGGCAGTCAATCAGATTCCCCGATTGGCCCCAAACCAATTCAACATTCTCCCACCGAAAATTAATTCAAAATTCAAAATTCAAAATTCAAAATTCTTTCTTTTATCCCTAAAAAACTCCTTCAGCAACGCCTCCGACTCCACATCCATAATCCCCTGGATCACTTCCAGCCGGTGATTGAGGGCGGAGTTTTGCACGATATTCATGATGCTGCCGCAGGCGCCGGCCCGGGCATCATGGGCACCGAATACCAGGCGGTCGAGGCGCGACCATACCAAAGCCCCCGCACACATCGGACATGGCTCTAGTGTCACATACATGGTGCATCCATTGAGAAACTTTGTGCCGAGCGTATTGCAGGCGGCAGTCAGTGCGATGAGTTCGGCGTGCGCAGTCGGATCTTTCAGTTTCTCCACCTGGTTGTAACCGCGCCCGACGACCTCTCCGTCACACACGATAACGGCACCCACTGGTACCTCGCCTTCCGACGCTGCTGTCTGTGCAAGGCTAAGTGCCTGCCGCATAAAGAATCGCATTTGTTGTTGCAAAGGCAACATTTCATTGGTAATTGACGGCATCTATAGTGATTTTACAACAAAACCGCTTTTAAAACAGAATCGTTTTAGTTATAATGGCGATTTGAAAAAACGTGGTGATGTCATTGATGAAACCTTTTGAAAATCAAATCATTGATTATCTGAAGTCGAATATCCGCAATATTCCGGATTTTCCGAAACCCGGGATACAGTTCAAAGATATTACGCCTTTATTGCGCGACCGGCAGGCTCTCGAGTTGACGGCAATGCTATTATCCAGGCCGTTTCAGGGTAAGCCGGTGGATGTCGTTGCGGGTCTGGAAGCCAGAGGATTTTTGTTTGGGACCAATCTTGCGATGAATTTGAATGCGGGATTTGTACCGATCCGTAAGCCCAATAAACTCCCGGCTGAAACGGCTTCCGTAACATATGCGTTAGAATATGGGTCGGATTCTCTTGAAGTTCATAACGATGCCATTTCAAAAGGTACAAAAGTTGTTTTGCACGATGACCTTATTGCGACTGGTGGATCGGCTAAAGCGGCCACCGAACTCATACAGCGTCTGGGTGGGGAAGTGATCGGTTATTCGTTCATTATTGCGTTGAAAGAGCTTGATGGAATTAAAAATTTGCCTGAAAATATTCCTGTAAATATTTTGATCAATCTCTAGATTCAAGCGAAATAGTGGTTTAGTTTCAATAAGAATATCAAAAAAACGTTTATTTTCATTTAGTAAATCCATAATCTTATAACTATTTTTGACACCAATGTATTTGGTTATTATGTTTATTTTTGCCTTATTCGGGCATAACCGACTGAATACTAAACAATAAAGACAAATAAGGTATCCAATTGCCATGAAAATCAGCCAATATGTTACCAGAATAAGCAAGCTGCTAACTGTCCTTTCCCTGCTTTTTGTAACAGCTTGTTCAAGTTCCCTGGTTATACAAAACGTGAACTATGCACAACCCGTTGAGTCGGTGCTTCAGCCCGATGCCAACGGTATGGTCAAAGATATGCGGTATGCAATCTCATTTAATGTGACGCCACTGTTGCAAAGTGAGTCCACCAAAGGATCTGCGACCATGAGTGTGCAGGAAGTACATGTAATCAGAGGAGTTGAGGGATATTACTATGTAACTGCTCCGGGATTTAAAGATGTTTACATCATGGCCCCCGGCGACGGTACGCTGAAAACCAAGAAGAAAGTACTTGTTGATAAGAATGGTTTGAAAGATCCTGCCTTCAATCAACGCAATCCTGTCATCCAGTTGGTTGATGGGTCGAATACCTACTCTCTTACACAAAAAGGACTTCAAAAATAGAGTTTGAATAAATGATGGTTAAAACTATGAAAACACAAGTTCAGCGTATTTTAGCTTTTGCTCTGCTTACATTGGTGGCGGCGCTGCCAGTGGTGCATGCTCAGCAAAACCAAACAGATTACCAGGTTGTACAGGGTTTTCGTACTCAGTATAACAACCTGAAAAGCCAGGTTGAGTCTGCACGTACGGTTGATGACATTAATAATGTGATCTCGAAAATCAATGCCCTTGAGAATCAGTATGAATCTCATAAGCAATTGATTGACAGTTCCATCTACCCGGATACATACGACGGGCAGATGAGCGCCCTTAAAAGTTCGGCTCAGACAAAATTGTCCAACCTGCAGACTATTCAGCAACAGAGCCAGCAACTGGCAAATCTGAATCAACAGGTTACTCAGTATTCCAAGCAACTACAGATGCTTTCAACCGAAGCAGATTCCATTCGCAAAGTAATGGTGAAAAGCCAGACAAGTGAGCGCAATCTTCGTGCTTTGGTTCGTCGTTACCGCGACAACATGCAGAAACGTGATCAATTGATTCAATCAATGATCGATACGCTCTATGTTGCTTCCAATAAGAACATGCCTCAAACCGAAAGTGCCAAAGGCAAGCAGATGGGTGTCGATGTTTTGGGAACAATCCATAACCTGATTGAACAAAACATGAACTTCATCGACAACAACCCGACCATGTCGACGGAAGACTTCCTGCATATGTATGATGTTCAGGCTGAATTCTCTGATATGTGGAGTCAACTTGGCGACAAGATTGCCGCTGTCTATTCCGGTAACAAGAAAGCGATGGATGTTGTCAATAACATCAATCAGGCCAACCAACAATGGCACAGCAAAATTTCCGACAACACCTTCAAATCCATTGCTGCCACGTTCAAGGAACAAGGTTTTGATTTATCACAATTCAACGATGGTTCCAGTCTCTATTCTGCATTGCGTACCTATCTGGATAACGCAGTGAAACGCAGCCGGGAACACGCTGATAATGCCGAATATCAAAACTTCCAGAAGTTCTCTGATCTCTGGAATAATACGGTCAAAACGAAATGGGCTGAGTCTCTGGTTACGGGTAAAATCATGACCTACGATCAGATTGCCAATGTCGATGCCCAGATCACTCAATGGGGACAACTGGCACAGCCGAAGTCCTATGCCATGTTCATTTATCTTGGCATTGCACTCCTGGTGATCATTATACTGGCCGTCATGTTGATTCGCGCAAAATCATCGACGGATAAAAGCTGACTAAGCCTGTTAAGTAACTTATTTGAAAGCCGGTCCTGATTAGGGATCGGCTTTTTTTATTGTTGCATGCTGTAGGTCTGACAGCCCCGTCCGACTGGAAGCTGCAACAGATACAGGCGATTGTACGGGTGTAAGGCGTAACCATCCGGACACGAACAAACGGGTCCATTAAAACTATCTTCATTCCTGCGAGATCCCTTAGAAAGATTCCTGAAAGACGCCGGGGTACGCGACATCAGGTTCTTATCGTTGTGGGTAAGGTGAGTGATCGGGTTAAAATGCAATGGGTGTTATCCGACGTCTCATCGTGCGATGTTAGTACTCTCCGGTCACAAGGCCTTAACCTTTCTGAGCACCCATTCAGAGGTTAGCAGAACGAGCACTGCAATGAACCACCAGGGGGATTGATGAAGCGGATAGGAGGCCTCCTCTGTTTTTTTCGTTACGTTCATCAAGCCTTTGTTTCGTATGCCTGTAATTACGCTCCCGGCCTGTTTCCACGAATAAAACATGCCACCTGTAGTCTTTGAGATGTACCGTAACAGGTCGTCGTTTCTTTGGGTGTTCACAAACTCGGTTCCCTTGCTCCCCACCACGAACTCGCCGCTGGCTTTACCGGCCGTGATTTGCTGCTTGCGTGCAGTAGCGGTATAATGATATCTGCCGTCGGGTAACGTCCCGATCTGTATGCTGTACTGGCCGGTTCCGGTATGTTCCATAGTGAAGTGATGATCATTATACTGATTTCCACCGACTGTTAGTTCTATAACAGCGCCATCCTCCGGTTGCCCATTTTGGTTATTCAGGGTTGCATTGAATACGACAGGTTCTGACTCATCATAAACGGTTTGTGAAGGCTGAAGGCGTAACAGGCGGTCATCAGGCTGAGTAGCTGTCCATTTTGCAATATTGGAGATGAGTTTTGTTACATAGTCGCGTGTTTTGCCAGGCAACTGGTACCAGTGATAATATCCAAAGGCCAGGAGTTCAGCCAATCGCCGGTTGCCTACCGTTCTAAGTGCCAGGATAGGCGAGTTCGTGTTCTGACCATGGTAAGTGGCTTTCAGAAGAACATGAGATCCCTGCGAAGCGGTGACATGTGTAATCGGACCATACCAGAAGGGGGAACTGCTTTGATCATCGATATGTGGCAGGTCAAGAACAGGGTGTCCCTTCTCAGCCGGGTTCTCTTCCAGGGAAATATCCATCGGAATAAACTTCGCAGGGCCGATAAGAGGCAGAACGGCGCGTAACGACTGATCGGCCTGGGATATATCCATTTCCGGAGTTGCAAGCAGCACAACCGGTTTATTTTGAATGAGTCGTCGAATCTCATTCCTGGTTGATACGGGTATGGATGGATTGGGATAACCCTGTAGGATGATTAGATCAAGGGAGTCTGTTTTAACGGGTAGCTTCCCCCCAATGAAGGCGTCACCCGAGATCCATGTTCTGGATTCAAGTTTGATCCCTTTATCCTCACCCAAAATGGTACGAACCGTCTTGACATCCGGATAGATTTCAAAGGCGATATCCAGTATCCGGGTTTGGTTATCCAGCACATTGAGTGTCATGTACCGGTGATTGTTTCGTGTATTGGCTTCCTCTTTCAGGGCAGGGACATTAACCTCGTACTGCTGGAGCCCCGTATGAGTCGGTTTAACTGAGAAGTTGACGGTCATCGATGAGCGTTGGCTGTTTGATTGAATGGTTTTATGATCGACAATATGGCCATCCCTGAGCAATTGAACCTCAATTTTGTGGCCGGAAAAGCCATCATTCAATACGGTGACACTTATTGGCGTCGGGGAATCTTTATACGCTTTATCCGGATGAACGACGTTTTCGACAACAATGTCCCGCTCGTAACTGGTGTCGCCGACCGCCACAGTAAACACAGGGGTGTTTAGTTGATTGACCGTATATGTCGGATCAGGACCATATGTTGAGATTCCATCGGTGACTAACACGATTGCCTTATAATTCTGATTCTGTTGGGTGAGTGACTTCAGGGCGTTGTCGAGGTCGGTATCCTGTCCATTGAGTTTCAGGCTGTCCGGGTTTGTTTTTTTGACATCTTTGGCGAATGAGAAGATTTGATAATGAACGTGGCTGGTATCTGAGAGTTGGAGTGATTTAACCACATTTTTATAGTCCCGGCTGCCCTGGTAGTCCCCCTTATTTATTGTGACACTGGCCGAATTATCCAGTAAAACGGCAATATCCGGTTTTTCTTCCCAGGTATGAGTCATGCGAAAGACGGGATTCAGCAACACGGCCAGAATGAGCCATAATGCCAGGGTCCGCAGCCCTACCAGCAGATATCGCATGGAATTATTCAAAGCAACGGGCATACGGTAGGACCACCATGCTAGAAAAGCTGCTGCCGGAAACAACGCTACGAGTACAATTAAGGCAAAAGTTGAATGGTATGCCGGATTAAAAAGACCCATATACCAGCGTTTCCGTCAGTTTAATATTGGAGAATGATGTGGAGTTACCCTAAAGCTTCTGAAGCAACCGGTTGATCAGTTCGACGCTATCAATATTGTCAGCTTCCGCCGCATAGTTGGGTACAATACGATGTCTCAAAACAGGGACTGCCAGTGAACGTATGTCATCTTCGGTAACATTGTATCGTCCCTTCGAAAGAGCTCGTGTCTTCCCTCCAAGGATCAGGTACTGAGATGCGCGCGGCCCGGCTCCCCAACTCATATATTGATTAATGAAATCCGGTGAGTTATCAGTATTAGGGCGCGACATACTGACGAGCCGAACTGCCGAGTTCAGCACATTTTCTGGAACAGCAACACTTCGAACGAGCTTCTGCAGCTCGAGAATTTGTTCTGCATCGAGGATGGGCTCGACGCTTCCGTTTAAAGAGGCGGTTGTTCGTTTGACAATGTCCACCTCTTCCTCAAATCGCGGATAATCGAGCCATAGGTTAAACATGAAACGATCCAACTGGGCTTCAGGCAGGGGGTAGGTGCCTTCCTGTTCGATTGGATTTTGTGTAGCCAGCACGAAAAAGGGGGGATCCAACTGGTAGGTGCTGCCCGAAGCGGTAACATGATATTCCTGCATCGCTTCCAGTAAAGCAGCCTGGGTTTTGGGAGGGGTACGGTTTATCTCGTCAGCCAGGATAATATTCGCGAATATGGGGCCATGAATGAAGTGAAAAGCTTTGTGGCCGGTTTTCATGTCTTCCTGAATGATTTCTGTTCCCGTTATATCTCCGGGCATAAGATCAGGAGTGAACTGAATCCTGTTAAATTTGAGATTCAGTGTCTGCGAAACGGTACGTACCAACAAGGTCTTGGCTAGCCCCGGTACACCAATCAGCACGCAATGTCCCCTGGAAAATAAGCTGATCAGCAGCAATTCGACAATAGTATCTTGCCCGACAACAACCTTAGCGATTTCTTTGCGGAGCCGTTCAAAAGAATCCTGAAAAAAACGGGCAGCTTCGGCTAAGTCGCCTGGGATGTGATTCATAAACTTATCCTGATTGTTGTTGGCTCAATTCCATCTTCTGATCGCTCTTGGGAACCGGAATCATATATTCTACATAAACCTGATTACGAAGACCCTGCATCCACTTAGTCATAATCTTCATCTTCTTTTGCTGCAGAGCATAATTTTTGATTAACTCATAGTCCTGTTGGAGATTGGCCTGATGTTCCTTGACGCGATCTTTGAGTTGAACAATCCGGTAAGCTTTTTCTTGCTGCGGATTTTGTATCGTATAAGGTTTCGGTTGGGATATTTCACCCTTTTTGTCGAGAAGCAGAACAATGCGATAAAGAGAGGGGTCGAGCTTGGTCAGATCCAGATATTGATCACCAGTCTGCGGATTGAGCAATTCGCCACCCGATGGCGCTGTCGCCTCGTCATCGGAATATTTTCTGGCCATATCAGCAAAACTCTTGTGATCGTTGAGGACACTGTCGCGGATCTGCGTCAGAAATTTAATTGCCTTCTGATCATCGCGGCGGTCCTTGTCGATTTTGATGAGAATTTGATCGGTATCGATTTTATCACCTACACGCTTGTTCAGGCGTATGATATGATAGCCAAACGATGATTTCACAACCTGGGAAATCTGACCAGGCTGCAATGCTGCCGCTGCCGCTGCATATTCGGGAACGAGATCTTTAACGCTAATCAGTCCGATGTGTCCGCCGTAACTTGCCGAGGGGCCCTGACTCCATCGTTTGGCCAGGGCTTCGAAATTTTTGTGATACACCACAATGGAATCCCGTAGTTTGCTCGCCATGTCGTAAGCGGCTTTCTCAGCGTCTTTGTCGGGTGGCGGTATCTTTACAATTTGTGCAAGTTTTACGCTTTCAGGTATCGTCGGCATGGAATCTTTCGGTATGGAATTATAAAAATCAACAACTTCCGCACGTGAGATGTCTATCTTGCTTAATTCATTCTGGCGCACTTTGTTAACAACAGCATCCTGCCGGTAGAGATCTCTCCATTGTGCCTTAAGTTCAATGATACTCTTACCAAAATAATCCTCCAGTGCTTTCTTGCCGCCCGCCTGTTTTTCCATCTGATCAATACGTTGATTCAAAGCCTTATCAACTTCCTGATCCGTCACCGTCACGGAGTCAATCTTAGCCTTTTCAAGAAGGACATACTTGTCAATTTCTGATTCAAGTGCCTGATACCACATGCTTTTATGAAACGTGACTTTACCTGATTGTTGCTCCGACTGTAAGTATTGAGCCAGCACGCTGTCAACATCCGATTTTAAGATGATGTGGTTGTTCACGACGGCGACAATCTGGTCAAGCACTTTCTTTTGCTGTGCCTGAACAGCAGATGTAACGGTGAGAAGGCCGATCAAGGCCGCTAAAAGAGTCTGAACTCGAAATTTTCGCATATAAAAAAGTTATTTTGACTTCACCGAACCGGTAGAATCAGTGGAAGCCTTCAAAAAGCCAGTGGGTAAATTGATTTCGTTATTGGATTCGGCTCTAAGATAGAGATTCTGCTCGAAAGTACTCAAGGTTTTACGTCGCTTTTCCAATTTCAACCATTCTTTGATTCGGGCAAGGACCCATTTTATGTCCGGATGCGATCCTTTGGGTCTTTGATCTGTGAGCTGAACAAAATGATAACGGCCGTCAATAAATCTTATTGGTGATATCTCCATATTTCCAATGATATGCAGATATCGGTTCATAATAGGATAATCATGAGCAGCCAGGGATATTGGCCAGAATCGTTCAGATGATCGCAATTGGTCGTCGGGGTGCAGACTGTAACGCTGGACCACGGTTTTCCAACTCACCCCATGCAATAGATCCTGACGTGCTTTCTGGGCGCTATCGAGAGAAGCGGCTATCAGATGTCTGAACTTGACGTATCTTTCATTAAGGATGAATTGATCCTGGTGGGCTTCATAATAGTTCTGTGCTTCCTGATCGGTGATGGCGCTGGTATCGGAATGGCTTAAAACATATGTTCGCATCATTTGTGCCAGGAGCTGGTCCTTCATTTCATTAAGTTTCTTCTGAAACGCGGGCCTTTGATCGAATCCATTACGTTTGGCTTCCTGAACCAATAATTGTTCCCTGACCCAGCCGTCCCGGTACTTGAGCAAGGCTTTGAGGCTGTCCTTCTTTAAGACTTCAACAGGGATATCCGACTTCGCTCCATTAACCGTGAGAACTTTAGATCCAACCTGTGCAATAACACCGTTGTTGGCATTGTAACGAGACTGCCGGGAACAGGCGGCAAGGATCAAAATCACCAGAAATGGCAATAAATATTTCGTTGAGTGTTTTTTCGTCACCGCTGTTTAATTATTGGTTTTATCGGCCCGGAATTTTTCCCGCAACCGGTCCGGGTATGCCTGAACATTATACTTTTTACGAAGGTTTTCCAACCATTTCTTTTGTCTTATCGGCTGATAGTCGGTAACCAATTGGTTGTAGGCTTCATCAAATGACATTGGAGCCGGTTTCAGAATTTTACTCAAATAGAATATGCTCTGTTTGTTATTGAATTCGAATGGGACAGTCGATTCACCGGCTGCGAGTCCTTTCAGGCGTTCGTAAGGTTCGCCTTCCAGATCGGTTACGATATCCTCCTGAACAATTAGATTTTGTTTGTTAAACTCATTTCGGACGCTGTCGGGCGACACCCCTTCGTGTATCCGGTCGAGAGCCGCGTTCAAAATAGAATTGCTGTCGGCCATTAGCCTGTAGTACTCGTATCGTTTGGGAAACCAATACTTTGTAGAATCAGAGCTGAAGAGTTTTCGTAACGCGGTCGTATCGTGCTGGGCATAACTCCACACCGAATCGTCTGTGATTTTGTAGACCACCAACCCGTCCATATATCGGTTTATATCTTTTTTAAACTGAGGAAATTGTTTTTCAGTGAGTGGGAGGAGCTCTCTTGCGGCCATACTGTCCTGAAAATGAAGAAATTGAGGGAATAAGAGAGGGTTTTGTTCCTCTTCAGAATCACGTTTCAGCCAATTAAGAAAATCATTAACTGTGTAGGTATGATTATTGATTTCATATACGGGTTTAGAACCAAGGTCTGTGGGTATTTTTATATCTGAGGGTTTGAGGCTGTCCTGCTTATCGATAAGCGTTGCCATGCTGGCATAATTGCCAGCGAAGATGTGAGCGTTGCCAATCTGCTTGATGTGCTGGAGCGTATAAGCCTTGTTGTCCTTATATCGTGGAAGCCGTTTAAGTTGGGCAAGCCAATAAGTATCCTGTTGCTTCCTGTTCTTAAACGATCGTACGGAGTCGATCTTTACAATATGAACGCCATAGCCACTGTAAAATGGATGATACGGTTTATGCAATTGACTGATGCCAAAAATGGTATCTGTAAAGGTGGGACGAAATCGATTATGATCGATCCATCCGATTAAACCATTTTGATGTTTGCTGTTCAGATCTTCAGACAAACCGACAAGTTTATTCCAGCTATCACCATTTTGTAATTGATGGTATACGCTGTCGGCCCGCGTAATAGCCTCCTGTATCGAGTGTCCGTTGCCGCGTGTCCTGAAGAAGATGTGTGATACCAGGCGATCTGGTTGATGTTTGCGCCGGCCCTGAACATAGATCAGGTGATACCCAAACCTCGTACGAACGGGCATGGAAATACTATCTACGGGTGTATTGAATGCAACATCTTCGAAAGGTTTGATGGCCCATCCGGCCTCGATATATCCGAGATCACCACCCATAGGCCTGCCATTCCGTTTCGTTGAATATTCGTTGATAAGCTTTGAAAAAGGTTCCCCGTTCAGAAACTTGCGACGGGCCTCCATCAGCTTATTCCATGCTTCGAGCGTGTCGGAAGGAGGTGCCTGAGGTGGCAAGGCAATGAGGATATGTGAGGCATGGACTTCCCATTTGGAGCGTGCGATGAGGGTGTCGAGCAATTCCTGCCGGATTTTTTTATCCATCCAGAATGTATATGCATATTGTTCGGCATACTGATTCAGTTCCGTCTTTAAACTCTTCTTCTGAAAATAACCGGATTGTTTTGCTTCCAGAATTTTTGCCCGGTAATTCAGATATAAATTCAGGAAATCCGAAAGATTATGATAGGTTGCCGTGTCCGTTCGTACCGTATCATTCGGATTTGATTCTTTATATTGCTTCAATAATTGTTGATAAGTAACAGGTGTATTATCAAGTATACCAACGATATCTGTTTTAATCATTTGTGGACGACTGGCGACTTTCCTGGAACTGCTGCAGGCCATATTTATGAGGAGCGTAACAACAAGCAGCGTGGAAAATTTCACCACGAATTTGTGATTCTTGGTCATATATCTTGATCGTTTTTTAATACGTAAGGTAATCCAAATTATCTTTTCAGGAAGTAAACAGCATACCGGCGAAGGTAGCTGTCATCAGGTTAGCAAGGGTACCGGCAATAACTGCTTTAATGCCGAAACGTGCAAGTTCCGATTTCCTGTTGGGCGCCAGTCCGCCAATGCCTCCAATTTGAATGGCAATCGAAGAAAAGTTAGCGAAGCCACAAAGTGCAAACGTAGCCATCGTTATCGCTTTAGGACCCAGGCTGCTGGCGGCAACTTCCTTGGCAAGGTCCAGATAACCTATAAATTCTGTAAGCACCAGTTTTGTGCCGAGCAGGCTTCCCACATTAACGGCATCATGCCAGGGAACACCAATTAAGTAAGCAATCGGTGCAAAAATCAGTCCGAGAAGCCCCTGTATGGTTAGGTCAAATCCCGGAAAGAGGTGGGTGAGTCCGGTGTGCACCCCAATCCAGCCAAGTATGGAATTGAACATGGCAAGAAGGGCAATGAAAGCGAGCAGCATGGCACCCACATTAAGAGCCAGTTTCAATCCTTCAGCGGCGCCGGATGCAGCGGCATCAATGCCATTGGCATCGGTTTTTTCCACAGATATCTTAACATTGCCCGCCGTGAGTGATTCTTCTGTTTCGGGAACCATCATTTTTGCTATCACGAGAGCAGCTGGTGCGGCCATAACACTTGCGCCAAGTAGCTGCTGGGCAAAAAGCAGCCGCCCCATGGCAAGAGTCACATGGTGTGCCTGCGAGTAGGCATCACCAAGCATTTGAATATATGCTGCCATAACTCCTCCGGCTATAGTGGCCATCCCGCCAACCATAACGGCCAGAAGCTCGGAACTCGTCATTTTTTCGATATACGGTTTGATGACCAGAGGTGCTTCCGTCTGACCAACGAATATATTGGAGACTACGGAAAGCGTCTCGGCCCCGGAGGTTCCCATCAGTTTCTGAACGCCCTTCGACATGTATTTCACGACAGACTGCAAAATGCCGTAGTGATAGAGCAATGAGGTCAGAGAAGCAAAAAACACAATCGTAGGCAGTACCTGGAAGGCGAAAAAGGAGCCCATGCTTTGATTCTGTCCCGGACTTATTGCCAGATTCCCAAAAATAAATTTGGCCCCGTCTGTCGTAAAATTCAGGATCACCACAAAAAATGAGGATACCCAGCTGAAAAAAATCTTCGGCCAGCCAAGCGGGCCAAAGAAATGCGCCATCTGACTCCCCTTAAGTATAAAAACGGCCAGTACAAATTGAATGGACAGGCCTGTTAAGACCAGTTTCCAGTTAATACTTTTTTTCTTGTTGCTCATTGCATACGCAATGGCGAGAATGGTAATAATACCAATGATACCGCGGATAATTTGCATTTGCGTTCAGGTATTGGATTCTTGTGTAGATGTTTTGGGATGCAGGGGTTTGATGGGTTTTCCCCGTTTGATATCCACGGGTGGGCGGAAACAGCGACGAGCCCTGGGCTCGTAGGCATCTTTCTCACCAAGAAGGACACGTTCATTACTTTCGACAACGCGTTGAGAATAATGGGCAATCATTCCGCTTTCAGAACAAATAGCATGTAGCTTAGTTACATATTCGGCAATAGCCATCAACTGTGGCATCGGCTCGAAGGGACGTCCCAGATAATCCATATCCAACCCAGCGATAATGACCCTGCGACCGTTATTTGCCAGTTCATTGGCCACCTCAATTAGCCTGTTGTCAAAAAACTGTGCTTCATCGATGCAAATAACCCTGGCACCCCCAGCCAGCAGGACAATCTGGTCTGCTGTATCCGCAACGATCCCTGGTAAAAATTTCGAATCGTGAGAGACGACATTCTCCTCGTGATATCGTTTGTCGATGGAAGGCTTTACGATGATCACTTCCTGACCGGCGATGTGAGCCCGCATAGCTCTGCGAATAAGCTCCTCCGTCTTTCCGCTGAACATGCCACCACATACTACCTCAATCCAGCCTACATTTTCTGGTAGGATCGTCGGTTCATTCATATCCGGACTGTATTTTCTTCGCGCATCTTATTCCGATGTAATAAACAGGGAATATATTGGAGGCACACATAAATTAAAAACATTACACCCTCTTAAAATTCAAAATTGGAAGATCATTAGTGATCCCCGAATCCACATCAACTTAGGCTTTGCTCTTACTTTGGCATTTTTGCATCAATAGTAAGCGTAAATAACCTGTATAACGTATTCTCATTAAGAGGATTGATTGTACGCCGCCGTTTCATAAATTGGGGTAATTTTTGAGTCCTAATACAGGAGGGTGACATGAAACTAAACAGAAAAGAATTTCTCAGGAAGATGGGGGTGGCGGTTCCTTTTTTGATGGGAGGACCAGCCTCGCTTGTCTCCGGTAAGCCAACCAGATTTCAAATTTTAAAGCGAAAGAGCAGGGTTCCGGCGAACGACCGGATTCAAATAGGCTGTATCGGCATGGGGATCATGGGGTTTAACGATGTCCATGCCGCGCTTCACACCGATGGCATCGAACTGGTTTCGGTAGCCGACTGTTATGACGGGCGGCTGACACATGCCAGGGAGGTTTTTGGCAACCAAGTGAAAACAAGCCGTGATTACCGTGAGGTGCTCGAAGATTCATCGGTTGATGCTGTTATTGTTGCCACACCCGATCACTGGCATCATACGGTAACCGTTGATGCATTAAAGAAGAAGAAACCCGTGTATTGTGAAAAACCCATGGTTCATCATATCGATGAGGGACACCAGGTTATAAAAGCCCAGAAGCAATCAGGACTGCCGATGCAGGTTGGGAGCCAGTATGTGAGTTCTATCGTCTTCCAAAAAGCACGGGATTTGCTGAGGGAAGGAGCGATTGGTGAACTGAATTATGTGGAAGCCTATGTAAACCGCCACAGTGCCCTTGGCGCCTGGCAGTATTCGATCCCAACGGATGCATCTCCGGAGACAATTGCCTGGAATACATTTCTGGGTGATGCGCCCAAGGTGGCATTTGATCCCGTTCGTTTTTTCAGATGGAGAAACTATCGCGCTTACGGCACCGGTATCCCGGGAGACCTCTTTGTGCACTTGTTCTCGATGCTTCATATGGTTACCGGTTCTACCGGACCCAATAAAATTTACGCTACGGGTGGATTGCGTTACTTTAATGACGGGCGAGAGGTGCCGGATATCATGCTCGGGCTATACGATTATCCAAAAACAGAGAATCATCCGGCCTTCAATTTGAGCCTGCATGTGAATTTTGAAGATGGTTCGGGCAGCGAGGAAGTAGGAATTAAATTTATAGGTTCAGAAGGGGCGATGTCGGCCGGATTCACTTCGCTGACGCTCTCTGTCAATAAATTCCCAAAGGCACCCGGCTATGAAGGATGGAATTCATTTGGAACATTTTCCGAAGCTGAGCAAAAGGAGTTCATCAAAGAATACAATAAGCAATACGGTGATATCAAGCCCCATATGCTGGATCCGGAAAATATGGTATACAAAGCTCCGGAGGGATATACGGGCAACAGCATGCATTACGACCATCTTGCCAACTGGTTTGATGCCATTCGAAATAATGGCGAAACGGTGGAAGGGCCGGTATTCGGACTTCGGGCGGCCGGACCGGCGCTCGCTTCCAACATCAGCTACTTTGAAAACAAGATTGTGAGATGGGATCCGGAAAACATGAAAACGATTTGAAAAAGGGTAGATGAGCAATCCACAAACAATAGACATCTACCCAATTACAAACTTCCCTAATTTCTTATAACCATAACCAATAATTAATCAGAAAGCGGCCTTATCCAGATATTGCGATAACTTACGGGATTATGATGGTCCTGCAACAATAAGGGCATAGGGCCGTGTTTCTCGTAATAAGGATGGCCAATGTACAAGGTCCGGCCCTTGAGCTTTACATTATTTTGAATAAGTACCCCATTCTGAAAAGCAGTTACTCTGGCCGGGTTCTTAACCGTACCATCGTCATTGAAACGGGGAGCGGTAAAAATCACATCATACGACTGCCATTGGCCCGGTGGGCGGCACGCATTTACCAAAGGGGGATATTCTTTGTAGATACTCCCGGCCTGTCCATTGACGTATGTTTTACTATTGTAAGAGTCCAGTACCTGCAATTCATACAGCGACTGGAGGTAGACGCCGCTGTTACCGCGACCCTGACCCTCACCTTTTGGTGGATAAGGCGCTCGCCATTCAATGTGTAACTGAAAGTCCCCGAACGATTGCTTGGTCCTGATATCCCCGCTGCCCGGTTTGATCGTCATGATTCCATTGGATACGGTCCAGCCGGCCGGGGCCCCGGTCTTGGCATTTACCCACTGGTCCAGATTCTTCCCGCCGAATAAAACGATGGCATCAGAAGGGGGATCAGCTTGGCTTTTTCCAGGAGTAACAACCTTGGGCACCGGTTTATAGTATTCGGTGTCCTCAGGTTTCATGAGCTTATTTCCCGGCGGTTCCTGTGCCAGTGCATTAATTGCAGACAACGTCAGCATAAATATTGTGATCAGAATGAGCTGTTTCATCTTTTAAACATTGAGATTGGTAATAAACCTTACAAAGGAAGGGTGATTTAGTAACGGATAAATACGCACATATGAAGTAATAATAAAAAAATAATAGATGAAAGATAATGCGCGGGCCGTAAAAAATTTTGACCCTTTGTTTTTAGAAAGTATAATATCCGAACATTGGTGTTTAAACTAAGTGGAAGCTAAAACAGTGTCGTTTCATTAACTATATAAGAATATGAAGACCTATATTAATTCAACATTGGTCATAATCGCTTCTTTGATTATGATGTCCTGCGGTACTTCAACGAAGAAAACAACACCCGCCGATTTGGGTTGGGAGATGGGTGCTCAGGCCTATACATTTCGTAAGTTTACGTTTCTGCAAACCATAGACAAGCTGCAGGAGCTGGGACTTCACTACGTTGAAGCATATCCCGGACAGGATATTGGCGGGGACATGCAGGGGAAAATGAGCTATGAGATGAGCTCGGCTTACAGGCAGAATATCCTGGATTACCTCAGGCAACATGATGTCAAATTGATGGCGTATGGCGTCATCACTCCTGATACAAAAGCTCAATGGGATTCTTTGTTTGTTTTTGCAAAAGAAATGGGCATTCAAAACATAACCTCCGAGCCGAAGAATGATCAGATGACGTATGTATCGCAACTGTGTGACACATACGATATTGACGTGGCGATCCACAATCATCCGCAGCCTTCCCATTACTGGAACCCGGATACCCTGTTGGAGGCCATAAAAGGGCAGAGCTCACATATCGGTTCGTGTGCTGATTTGGGGCATTGGGTTAGGTCGGGGCTGGATCCGCTCGAGTGTGTTAAAAAACTGAGTGGGCATATTAAAGAAATACATATAAAAGACGTTGCCGAGAGAAGCCCGCAGGCTGTGGATACGGTTTGGGGTACAGGTGTCATTGACATGAAAGGAATTCTGGAAGAGCTGCACAGGCAGCATTTCAAAGGATTGTTTTCGATTGAATACGAAAGTCATCCAGAGAATAACATGCCAGAAATCAGGAAAAGCCTGGTGTACTTTGACAATGTAGTCGCTAAATTGAAATAATTTTGTGTGAAATAGTTATTCATCTGTATTACAGTAAGTTACTTGAATAGATGAATAATATTTATACAGGCAATCTGGTCTGATGTAAAAAGTGATTCCTGTGTCAGTATTTGAATCGCTACTAAGAAATTATTAATGTGATGACTGGTTTTAAGCCTGGCATTGATAGTGGATTTTTACGGACGGCCATGCCGGAGGCGGCGTTTTCGGTTTGATGAATATCAATTACCCGTCAATGTGTCGATTAGTGCAAACTGCAACAGGTATCGGCAGAATGTAGTGTTACCTGCTTTATACCATAACATCCATAATTGAATAAGTATGGAGAATCAATCCAGTTCAAGGAAGTTGTTTATCACGAGCTGTCTGGCTCTGGTCGTAACGTCTATGACTTTTGCCATTCGTGCCGAACTTGTATCCATTTGGGGAACGGCTTATAAACTCAGTGGAGAGCAATTGGGGCTCATCGCTGGAACCGCTTTCTGGGGGTTCACGCTTGCCCAGATTGTTGCCGGTCCGTTCGTCGATGCCATAGGGATGAAGAACGTCATGCATATCGCATTCATCGGGCATATGATTGGGATTGTGGTAACGATATTTTCAGCCAGTTTTTGGCCCCTATACATCGGCACTTTGTTGATTGGCATAGCTAATGGAAGTGTGGAAGCAGCCAGTAACCCTCTTGTAGCGACCATTTATCCCAGGGAGAAAACCAAGATGCTGAATCGTTTCCACGTTTGGTTCCCCGGCGGCAACGTTATTGGCAGTGTGATTGCCTACATGATGATAGAACGTTTGAACTTAAGCTGGCCATGGCTGATGGCCGTGCTTATCCTTCCGACCCTGGTTTACGGCTTCCTTGTCTTTACATTGACTTTCCCGGAAACCGAACGGGTAACCTCGGGCGTCTCGTATAAGGAAATGCTCAAGGCCTGTGTGAGTCCGCTCTTCATCTTCATGGTGATCTGTATGCTCATGACCGCTTCTACCGAGTTGGGTACCAGCCAGTGGATTAGCCTTTTACTGGGACAGGTTGGAGTTTCAGCCATCCTCATACTTGCATTTATCAATGGAATTATGGCTTTCGGCCGCGCTTTTGCCGGACCCGTCGTTCACCGGTTTAGTCCACCCGGGGTCCTTCTGATGTCATCCGTATTTGCGTTCATCGGACTGATGTGGCTGAGCTTCACCCAGGGATATGCTGCTTTTGCCGCTGCTTTTGTATTCGCAGTCGGAGTGTGTTATTTCTGGCCGACCATGCTTGGCTTTGTCTCGGAGTATATCCCGAAATCCGGAGCTCTCGGATTGAATATCATGGGTGGAGCCGGGATGCTGTCTGTTGCTTTTATCCTTCCGATCATGGGAAGCTGGTATGACGACTATAAGGTAAAAGCCCTGAAACAGGGGTTCGCTACCGCAAATGCCGAACTTCAGGCCGGACGTGACACACTGCAGATCGTCGCTATCATTCCTTTGATACTGATGGTGGCATTTGCCTTTTTATATTTTAGGTATCGTAAAAGGCCGAAAGAAGAACTGGAGGTCAAACTTAAAAGTGCATAAAGAGTATTTTATCAATGGATAGAAAATTACGAATGGGAATGATCGGGGGTGGTCCCGGATCTTTCATCGGAGCTATTCACCGTCTTGTCGCTTCGATGGATGGCGAGATTGAGTTGGTTTGTGGTGCTTTCAGCAGTGATCCGGAAAAATCCAAAGAGATGGGCAAAAACCTTCTGTTATCTCCGGAGCGGTCGTATGATACCTATCAGGAAATGATTGCGAGGGAAAGAGAACTCCCCGAATCAGAACGGATGGACTTTGTGTCTATAGTCACGCCCAATCATGTTCATTATGATCCGGCACGGCTTGCTTTGGAGAACGGTTTCCATGTGGTTCTTGATAAGCCGATGAGTTTTGATTTGGATGAAGCCAGACGGCTCAAAAAATTGGTCGATGAAACCGCTTTGGTGTTCTGCCTGACACACACCTATACCGGTTATCCCATGGTAAAAGAAGCCCGTCATCTTGTTACATCGGGTAAATTGGGCGCTATACGAAAGGTATATGTTGAATATCCACAAGGATGGCTGAGTACCCGGCTTGAAGACACTGGAAACAAGCAGGCGGTATGGAGAACGGATCCTAACCGCAGCGGTCGCGGTGGCGCGCTGGGC
>DATFNI010000182.1:0-2952 GCA_035266485.1 Balneolales bacterium | reverse complement strand
CATTTGGCGGTTCGGAAATTTGATTTTGTCTGGCGTGTAGAACAACTCTCTTCTCCTGTGCCAGCGATCGACATAATTATATCCGACGATATCGAGCTGTTTCAGGAAAGCCAGTTTCGTTGGATTGCTGTCATCGGCTATCTTATCACATGCGCTGGTTACGGGACGTGTGGGGTCTAGCCTGTGACAAATATCTACCAGTTTCTTTGCAATGGCAGCTCCTTTATCCATCGACTGTTCCGGGATCTCATTTCCAATGCTCCAAAGCACAACGGACGGGTGGTCTCTGTCACGTAATAGCATGGTAGACAAATCGATAGTCGCCCATTTATCGAAATATTGTTGATATCCATACTTCCGTTTGCCTACAGTCCATATATCGAAGGATTCGTCCATTACCAAAAGCCCCAGCCTGTCACACAAATTAAGGAACGCGGGTGCCGGTGGATTGTGAGCCGTACGGATGGCATTCACACCCATCTTTTTCAGTTCTTTTAAACGCCTTTCCCAGACACCGGGCGGAACTGCCGCACCAACGGCCCCGCCATTCTCATGGAGACAGACACCTTTCATTTTCACATGCTCCCCATCCAGGTAAAACCCCTTGTTGGTGTAATAGCGGATCTCACGAATCCCGAATGGCGTCTCTTTCTTGTCCAATTCTTTATTTCCAACACTAATAATGGTACGAATCGAATAGAGATACGGAGATTCAAGAGACCATAAATGCGGGTTATTGACTTTCATCTGTTGTGTGAGGGTTATGCTTGCCTTGCCGTTGACTTCAAAATCTTTGGTGACTTTTGCCACCTCCCTCCCTTGCGCATCCAGCAAAAAACTGGTTAACCGGGCTTTCTGTACATCTGGATAATCATTTCTGATTTTCGTCTGTACGTTTACAAGTCCGGAGTCGGCTTTAGCAATCGGTGTGGTAACGTAGACTCCGTAACGGGCAATGTGTAAATGGCCTGTTATGATCATCCACACATTCCGGTAGATACCTGATCCTGAATACCAGCGTGTATTGGGCTGTTCGGAGTTGTTCACCCGGACAGCTATGATATTTTTACCTTTTTTCAGAAATGGATTCAGATCATAAACAAACGGCGTATATCCATATGGGTGGTTTCCCAGGTGATGCCCGTTGATCCATACGTCGCTGTCTCGGTATACGCCATCGAACCGAATCTTAACTTCTTCATTCAGCAGCTTTCCGGGTATAACAAACTGCTTCCGATACCAGCCAATACCAGCGGGTAAATACCCAAAGCTGCCACCACCCGGAGCATCTTTTGAATACTTTCCCTCGATGCTCCAGTCGTGCGGCAGGTCGAGTTTCCGCCAGTTTCGGTCGTTGTAGCTGGTCTTTTCAGCCCCATGCGGATCGCCCAGCTTAAATTTCCACCCGAGGTCCATCGAAAGTCTTTGACGGGACTGAGCTGATGCTTGATTGGTGATCAGGAAAGCACCGAATAGAACGATCGTAAACAGGAAAATTTTCTTTGCCATGATAAGATTGGTAGTTGTTCGTTTGGGGTGGTTTGTAAGTTGAATGCCCGAGAACGTTAAGCAAAAAAGATGTCATCCTGATTTTCTCTGGCTTGACAGAGAAAGTAGGATCTCGTTTGCATCAGACACCGCGCCTTTCATGTGCTCCGATCGCTGCTGGATTCCACGAGATCCTTCGGCCCGGAACGATGGTTGCCTGAAATAGTCGTGTGGTTTGGGCCTCGGGATGACATGAGTGGGGTTGTGTATTGTCCCCACATAACATTAATTCTGGATCGTTATTAGGATCAATAATGCGTGTATTTATCGAACACATCCATAACGGGCAAGGCATTGCCATCTTTGTCGAAATAGCCGCGGCCGCCAAGTCCGCCCATGACTGCCGGTTCCCACCAAAAGATGCCTTTAACTTTGGTACTGGATACACCCAGGACGGTTCTTACCAACGATTGCAGGTACTCCTTCTGGCCTTCCGGTGTTTCCGGGAATGGGGCCGGTTTGTGGATGTATTCGCCGGGTACATGATTGTAGGCCGTCTCTACGACTATAACATCTTTATTATAGGTTTTTACGATATGCAGCAGGTTATCCCGGAGATCCAACAGGTTGCCATGCCACCACGGATAGTAGGATAGACCTATCACATCAAATTTAATCCCATACGAATTCAATTTGTCGAAAAAGGCCTTGGTCAGAGCCCAGTTGCCCCCCTGATCGAAATGGATCATGATAAGAGGACGCGGTGACATGCCGCGGCCCGCATCGACACCGTTGATACCGGACTGGATCAGCTTTGCAAAGGTGTCCCAGTGTTCGGGGAGTTTGCCTGTCGGCCAAAGCATTCCGTTTCTGACCTCATTGCCGATCTGTACCATATCAGGCATCACCCCGGCTCTCCGAAATGCTTCAATGGTATTACGGGTATAGGCATAAACCGAATCGATGAGCACGTTTGGACTCATACCTTCCCATGCTTTTGGGGTGGGTTGTTTTCCCGGATCGGCCCAACTATCTGCATAATGATAATCAAGCAAAAACTTGTAACCGAGTTTCTTTGCCGCCTGTGCCTCTGCAATTGTGTAGGAAAGATTGTTGGGTAGCCGGGTAGGATGATAGAACAGGCGAAGCCGTATCCAGTTGTAGCCGTGTTCCCGGAAGATGACCAGCCCGGGTTTGACCTTGCCGCTGTCCTTGAACACCGTTCCGTGATCTTCCGCCATTTTCAGGAACGAAAGATCCGCACCCACTGCGAACTTTATATGGACGGTAGAAAGAGAATCCGGTTTTTGCGCCAATGCTTTGTTAAGAATCGATTGGGATAGTACGAAAACGATACATAAACCAACAGTGATAAAAGCTGTTCGTCTTTTCATGATTGCTAACTCTGTATTTTTTCTAAAATGACTCTCCCTCCGCCGCACTTAATCTGTCATCCTCTGATGT
>DATFNI010000181.1:0-42026 GCA_035266485.1 Balneolales bacterium | reverse complement strand
CTTTGCTGACATATATTATGATTGGTACGGTGGTCGGAGCGCGACTAGGCCATGTAATCTTCTATGAACCCGACTATTATTTTGCACACCCTTCCGAGATCATAAAGATCTGGCATGGCGGGCTGGCCAGTCACGGGGCTGCGGTCGGCATCCTGATCGCCATCTGGCTCTACGTCCGCAAGTATCCGGATATGAAGTATCTGTGGGTACTCGACCGCGTGGTTATCCCTGTGGCAATCGGCGGCGCCTTTGTGCGAATCGGCAACTTCTTCAACTCCGAGATCATCGGGCATATAACACATGTGCCGTGGGCCATCATCTTTCAAAGGGATGATATGCTCCCACGCCACCCTTCTATGCTGTATGAATCACTTTGTTACCTGATCGGTTTTTTCATCCTTTGGTGGATATATAAACGATACAAGGCTAAGCCGCCGGAAGGCTTGTTACTGGGTGTTTTTCTGGTCTACGTGTTCGCCGGTCGTTTTTTGATCGAGTATACGAAAGTAAGACAGGCCGACTTCACGGCCAACTGGCCTATAACAATGGGACAACTTCTCAGTATTCCCTTTGTTCTGTTTGGAATCTGGCTGCTCGTGAAAAAAGTCAAATTTCCACAAAAGACCGGCTAGAATTGAAACAAGAAATTATGATGTACAGATTGCTCTTCGCGTCGTACCAGTAATTAACAACATATGATTGGGCAAGAACTTACAGAATATTTAAAGCGCTTATCCAGCCTGAATTGCAATAAGGTTTCAGTCAACTGAATTCAAAACCGATACATGGGATTCTGAATGCCGGCTATTAATTATTTCGAGTGGGATGTCAATCCGATATTATTAAAAATCGACCAGATTCATCTGCCTTTTGCAGTTAGTGTCGTAGGACTCATGCTGGCTTTGGTTTTGTATTACCTGGGTTACAGTTACCTGGAAAAGCAAAAACTGAAGCAACTTCCGGAAGAATCGGCAAACTCTGAACCGGTTGCACTACCGGCAAGCTGGACCATCGGGCTGATCGTTGGCAGCGTAATCATAGGCCAGTTATTTACTGTTCCTCCTGGTTTGTGGATCATCCACGCGTTCGGGCCGATCCGTATCCACTGGTACGGATTGATGTGGGCTATTGCCTTTATCCTGGGCTATTATCTTGGAATGAAAATGTTCAGTGATGCGGGCAAATCACAGGAACGCCTGGATTCATTGCTCATCTATATTATGATCGGCACGGTGATCGGAGCACGCCTGGGACATGTGTTATTTTATCAGCCTGATTACTACTTCGCACATCCATCCGAGATCATAAAAATCTGGCACGGCGGGCTGGCTAGTCATGGTGCCGCGGTTGGCATCCTCATCGCTATCTGGCTCTACGTTCGTAAGTACCCGGATATGAAGTATCTTTGGGTACTTGATCGGGTAGTCATCCCTGTTGCAATTGGTGGAGCATTTGTCCGTGTTGGAAATTTCTTTAATTCCGAGATTATCGGACATGTAACCCATGTGCCATGGGCCATCGTTTTTGAGCGTGTAGATGCCTTCCCACGGCATCCGTCCATGTTATACGAGGCGGTTTGTTACCTTATTGGATTCTTCATCTTATGGTGGATATATAAACACTACAAGGCCTCTCCTCCGAAGGGCCTGCTTCTGGGCGTATTTCTTGTTTATGTTTTTACGGGTCGATTTCTTATTGAGTATACCAAAGTCCGGCAGGCTGATTTTACGGCACACTGGCCTATCACAATGGGCCAGCTCCTCAGCATCCCGTTTGTTTTGTTTGGAATCTGGCTGCTTGTAAAAAAAGTGGACTACTCAGAAAAAAAAGAACCGGCCGATTGAACGCTGTGATTTTAGATTTTATTAAGATATTTAAAAACATTAACCGACAAAAGAGGGCACCATTATGGCAGACATTAAGTTCGGGACTGACGGCTGGAGAGCCGTAATTGCTAAAGACTACACCTATGACAATTTGAGTATCGTGACCCAGGCGACAGCGCGCTGGATTCGTAAGGACAGTGTTACCAATAATGGTGTGATCATAGGATACGACGGACGTTTTGGAGGCCGCGACTTTGCCCGTCATGTTGCCTCCGTTTTTGCGGCAATGGATATCTCAGTAAGAATGGCTGACCGGATCACTCCCACTCCGGCAATCAGCTGGGCAGCACTCGAATATGATGCAGTCGGTATCGTAATCACCGCCAGCCATAATCCGCCAAACTATAACGGCTTCAAGATCAAGGCTCCTTTCGGGGGACCTGCTACACCTGCCCAGATCGACTCGATGGAAAAGGAGTATGGTAATTTTGATAACACTTTGAAAGTTGAGTCGTACGATACGTATCTAAAACATGGCATGATTCGCGAGATTCCCCTCCGCTCACAGTACATGGATGTCATCCGCGAACGAATCGATCTGGATGCCATCAAAAGTAAAGGAGTGAAGATTGCTCATGACGCTATGTTCGGTGCAGGCCAGCATGTCATTAAAGAGCTTTTGGGAGACCAGGTTCATGAACTGAGGTCCGATTTCAATCCCGGTTTTCACGGACAGGCCCCGGAACCCATCGAGAAAAACCTCCAGAATCTTTCAAAGTACATCAAGGACAACCGGATGGCTATTGGCATCGCTAATGATGGCGATGCCGACCGTGTCGGCCTTTATGATGAAACGGGTGCCTTCGTAAACTCACACCTGGTGCTTGCTCTGCTGACCAAGTATATGAGCCAGGACAAAAAGGAGAAGGGCAGCATCATCAAAACGTTTTCCACAACCGACTTGCTCGACAAACAGGGCGATAAATACGGTCTGGATCTTCAGATTACGCCGATTGGATTCAAATATATTGCCGAGAAGATTGTAAATGGTGACGTACTGGTCGGCGGGGAAGAATCCGGCGGTCTGGCTGTTAAAGGACACATCCCGGAACGCGACGGCATATTCATCGGCCTGCTGATCACCGAAATGATGGTCAAGAAGGGTAAGTCCCTGAGTGAACTGGTTCAGGAACTCTTCGATGAGTTTGGTACCCACTACCAATACCGAGATGATCTGCATACCTCGGATGAAAAGAAAAACGCCATGATGAAATGGTGTGAAAACGAAAAAGTAGATGAGATAGCCGGCAAAAAAGTCACCAAACGAGGATTCACCGATGGTGTAAAACACTGGCTCGAAGACGGCTCATGGCTACTCGTTCGTCCTTCCGGAACCGAACCCGTTCTGCGTATTTATTCCGAAAGCGACAACGAAAAAGAGGCAGAAAAACTGGTCAATGCCACTGCCGATCTCGTAAACGATCCAAAAATATTAAAAGGCTAATATACGGGTGAGCCTCTGTGTTCGTCCTTTTAACGGTTAACACTACCTCTTTTTTTAGGCCTGTGCCTTTTCTCACGCCGTAGGGGCAGTCACAGGGAATTGCCCCTACGGGTCCAATTCATGGGATTTAAACGTATGTAATTGCGTATCGAATCCCATTCTTTTTGATTGCGAATGATGTGCTCATAATAATTGCGGTGCCATATTCTGACGCCCGGTGTTCCCCATCTGATATTGATCTCTTTTGTCGATACGGTTTTAAACGCCCCTATAATTCCACCCAATGGTTTGATAATTCGGGGATTTGATTTGTTTGCGGTAGGGGCGATTCGCGAATCGCCCCTGCCCACATTATTCACGTTACCTCCTCCGTCGTTAAAAAAGCCCCGTACGATGATACCGTGCAAATGGTTGGGCATTAGGATCCATTCGTCATGGGTAACATATTCGAAATGTGATTCAAGCCAAATCCATTTTTCAGTAATAATTTTACCCCAATCATTCAGGATCATTTTTGAATTATGTATCTCACCAAATATTGGTTCTCTGTTCAGTGTACAAATCGTCACGAAATAAGCCCCACCACTCCGGTAATCATATCCCTTCAAGCGTATTGAACGCCGATGGTGTCTTTCAGGATCATAAACCATAAGAACGCCTCTTTCTTCTTTTGTACGGGCAAATCCCCATGTTTGCCCTCTTCTTCTTGTAATACTCTCTTTATATCATACACCCATCTGGGGCAGTCACAGGGAACTGCCCCTACAACAATATGATCGTAAAACAAGCCGGTCCTTACACCTTTTCTAATCCTCCCCTGTTAGTTTCATCCAAAATTCCGGATATTTGTGGCGGTCGTTGTTAGGCCCGAAAGGCAATTCCCCGTGTTTGCCTTTCGTTTGCACACATTTTACATCACATGAACGACATATCAACAATTAATGGAGTTCCATTGCTGGACCTAAAGGCCCAGTACGAGGGTATCCGCGAGGAGATAAAAGCGGCAATTGACGAGGTATTGGATAGCCAGGCATTTGTGCTGGGACCTGCTGTCGACCGGTTTGAAAAAGCGGTTGGAGATTACATCGGCACCCCCAGTGCAATTGGTTGCGCCTCGGGTTCCGATGCATTATTGCTGGCACTGATGGCGATCGATCTAAAACCGGGTGATTTGGTTTTGACTTCTCCATACACTTTTTTTGCAACCGGGGGCGCCATTGCAAGGATAGGTGGTATCCCTGTATTCACAGATATTAACCCGGATGATTATAATCTGAAACCAAACTTGGTCGAACAGTTTCTGGCAGGAGACCACCCCCTTTCCAGGCGATTTAATGATCAGAAAGGACGAACCAAAGCCATCATGCCGGTTCATTTGTACGGGCAGTGTGCGGATATGAGTCACCTCGCAGAAATCGCCGAGCGACACAATGTCGGGCTTATTGAAGATGCCGCCCAGGCCATCGGTGCAAAGTTTAAAGGCAGAATGGCAGGAACGATGGGCGACTTCGGATGCTTCAGCTTCTTCCCAAGTAAAAATCTTGGCGGTTATGGTGACGGCGGCCTGGTTACCACGGATAAAGCTGACTACGCGGGGAAACTTCGGATACTCCGTGTTCACGGATCAAAACCGAAATACCATCATAAGGTCGTCGGCATCAATAGCAGGCTTGATTCCCTTCAGGCTGCCGTGTTGAACGTTAAATTGCGTCATCTCGAGGACTGGCACGCTGCACGACGGGAAAAGGCATTGAAGTACAACCGGTTATTCGAAGAAGCAGAAATCCGTTTGAATAACCAGGTCCGGCGTGCCTCTGAAATCAACGAGGCCGTCGATGCCAATCCGGATAAACTCCTGACACCAGTTGAAACGACTGGGAAACCGGAAACAGACGGACGACATGTGTATCACCAGTATGTAATCCGGACAAAAAGGCGGGATGAACTTCAAAAAGCACTGGATGACGCCAGAATCGGCAATGCCATCTATTACCCGGTTCCATTACACAAACAGGAATGTTTCGCATACCTCGGATATCAGGATATCGATTGTCCGAACGCCGCCGCCGCCGGTAGACAAACGCTTGCTCTTCCAATCTATCCCGAACTAACAGATGATCAACAGGAATATATTGTTGCTCATATCGTTAAAGCGCTAACATAATTTTCTAAGAAAACAGGATTCATGGCAAAACCCCTTTTTACGACCCACACCGGAATGGTTGACATATTACCTGGCGAGGTCGAAAAATGGCAACAACTTGAACTTTTGATCAGGGACACCGCCCGGCGGTTTCATTTTCGGGAAATACGAACTCCCATCATGGAGCAGACAGAACTGATTGCACGCGGGGTCGGTCAGCTTACGGATATCGTTTCGAAAGAAATGTTCGCCTTTGATCGCGGTGATGACCATTATGTACTCCGACCGGAAGGAACCGCTCCTGTCAGCCGGGCTTATATCGAGCATAATCTCAAACAACGGGGCGGCACCCAGCAATTATTCTATATTGGTCCCATGTTTCGCGCAGAACGCCCACAAAAAGGTCGTCAACGCCAGTTTCATCAGTTTGGTGCTGAAATCATCGGAAGTCCGAACCCGGCAGCCGACGTAGATGTCATCGCATTTATGATGGATGTTTACCGGCAAGTCGGTATTCGCAATTTCACTTTGAAGATAAATTCTGTCGGGGATCCTGAAAGCCGGCAGAGATATAAAGAAGTGCTGCAAGATTATCTGCATCCCAATCTTTCCAAATTATCGAAAGTATCGCAGCAACGTTTCGAGACCAACCCGATGCGCATCCTCGATTCGAAGGAAGAACAGGATCGCCCGATCGTTGAAGATGCACCGGTCATTACCGATTATCTGAATGAAGAATGCCTGGAACACTTCGATCTGGTGAAGCGGTATTTGGCGGGTTTAGGCATTACTTATGAAGTCGATCCCCGGCTGGTACGCGGACTCGATTACTACACCAAAACCGCATTCGAATTGATCAGTCCGGACTTGGGTGGACAGGACGCCTTGGGGGCTGGAGGTCGCTATGATCTATTGATTGAAGAGCTCGGTGGTCCATCTACGCCTGCCGTTGGTTTTGCTGCCGGTATCGAACGGCTCTTCATAGCATGTGATGCCCTGGGTATCGAATTAGGCTCAGAACCGGCTGTCGATGTGTACCTGGTGACCATTGGTGAGAAGGCGCGAAACTGGGCTCTCTCACATCTTCATGAATTTCGTCAAAAAGGGTTATCCTGCACCATGGATTATGCCGGACGATCCATCAAAGCCCAGATGAAAGATGCCAACCGAGAAAATGCCCGGTTTTCTATCATCATAGGCGACAACGAACTGGAAACCGGAGAGTTCACGCTGCGCGACATGGAGAAAAGTGAAGAGAGAAACCTGTCTCTTGATCAAATTCACAAGCTCATCGCTCCGGTGATGTGATTTAAACGAAGTGTGTTTGAGGGTTACCGCTCTCCATGGACAGGGAGAAGGACTTTGGTGTCTTTTTTATTTAACGTGGGATTTCTCGTGGAGAAAATGGGTCGAAGGCCCTATTTCTTAGATTCTTCTCTTCTTCAGTTGGCAAAACCCGTCGCCGTAGTAATAAATGCATATCGATTGCCGTCTGCTTTAGCTGACGGAATAAGAAAGCAGATAAGCATAAGCTTTAGCTCCATTTATCAGGTACTTTTTGACTCGTGGTAGGATCACCCTCTACAAAAAAGAAACAAGCCCTACGAATTGTTCGCAAAGGCTTTTTTAATTCCCCTGACCGCCTGCCGAATACGCTGTTCATTTTCAATTAGTGCAAAACGGACGTGCTCGTCGCCATAATTGCCAAATCCAATACCGGGTGACACAGCCACTTTCCCCTCCTTGAGCAGGAACTTGGAAAATTCCATGGAGCCCATCTTTCTGTACTGTTCAGGTATTCTCCCCCATACAAACATTGTGGCTTTGGGTTTGATGACCTCCCAGCCAATGTTATTCAATGAGTCAACAAGAACATCCCGGCGCACCTTGTAGATCTCAGTCACTTCCTCCTGGAATTGATCACCATTATTTAAGGCCTCGATCGAGGCAATTTGTATGGGCTGAAATATTCCATAATCAAGATAGCTCTTCATACGGGTCAGTGCAGCGATCAGATCCTGGTTACCCACGCAAAAACCGACGCGCCATCCCGGCATATTGTAGCTTTTGGAGAGTGTAAATGTTTCCACGGCAATCTTTCGTGCTTCGGGTATCTGCAGCATACTCGGAGCCTGGTAGCCATCAAAACACAAATCGGCGTACGCCAGGTCGTGAATGACGAGTACATTCCTTTCCAGCGCAAAATCAACGACTTTTTGGAAGAAATCGAGATCTACAACCTCAGTAGTAGGGTTGTGTGGGAAATTCAGAATCATCAGTTTCGGTCGCGGCCAGCTTTGGTTGTAGGCTTCCTCGAGACGTTCGAAAAAGTCATCCCCCTGAAATAAAGGGACTCGCCTCAGATCACCGCCCGCAATGACGACCGAATAGGCATGGATGGGATAGGTCGGATCCGGACATAACACGATATCTCCCTGATCGATGATACTGAGCACAAGGTGAGCAAGGCCTTCTTTTGATCCCATTGTGACGATGGCCTCACTCTGCGGATCAATGTCAACGTCGTATCTGCGCTTGTACCAGTCTGATATCGCCACGCGAAGTTTATAGATCCCACGGGAGACTGAGTATCGGTGGTTGCGGCTGTTATGAACCGCTTCTATCAGTTTTTCGACAATAGGCTCTGGTGTAGGCTGATCGGGGTTGCCCATACTCATATCCACGATGTCCTCGCCCGCCCGTCGTGCCTGCATCTTCAGCTCATTTGTTACGGCAAAAGCATAGGGGGGTAAACGATTGATACGATTAAATTCGAATGTGCCCATCGTCGTTAGTTGTTCGTTTCTAGTTGTTAGTTGTTCGTTGTCAGTTTTCAATTAGAGTACAGCAAATCCCAAGCAAACAGGCTTGTCCAGACGTCTACCCCTGTACCGTGCACCAGCTTCAATTCCCTTATTCCTTTATTCCTTTATTTCCCGTTTTCTTAGCCACTTCATCACTATTTGGCTGGATTGGGTAGCAGCCCAGGATCTTAACAAAGCTTGCCTCTTTCTTCAGTTCGTTCAATGCCTCTTCTACATTCTCATCCTGGGTATTACCCTCAATATCAAGGTAAAACAGGTATTGCCAGGGAACATTGGGGCGTGGCCGGGACTCCAGCTTTGTCATGTTGATGCCATGGTCACCCAGCACACGAAGGCAGTCAATCAAGGCACCCTTCTCATGGCTGGTGGCCATTACAAGCGATGTCTTACACGGTATCTGCGGATCACAATAAACCGGTTCAGGAGCCACGATCACAAATCGCGTAAAGTTCAGATCCTGGTTCGCGATGTCGCGTTCAATGATATGCAGCCCATACTGTTCGGCAGCCTGGGCACCGGCGATGGCCGCCAGCGAGAGATCCCCGTCTTCCTGCACTTTACGTGCTGCCAGGGCAGTGTCGAGGTATGATTCTACGTGGCAATGTGTCAGCTTCGACAAAAACCGGCTGCACTGCGCCAAAGCCTGAGGATGCGAGATAATGCGACGAATGCGCTCGATAGGAACGGGTTCCAGCGCCAGCAGACAATGACGGATACGCAATACTTCTTCACCCACAATCACCAGGGAGCTGCTTCCCAAAAGATCATATGTTTCATTAATAGATCCCGCAGTCGTATTCTCGATCGGCAGGATGGCCACATCCACATCACCATTTTCAACCGCTTCACCGGCTTCCTGAAACGTGTCATAGCCGTAGCTAGTGATGTCTGCGTACCGGTCACCGAAATGATGTTGTGTTGCAACGTGACTAAACGCGCCCTCAGTTCCCTGGTATGCAACTCGAATCGTCTTGTCAGAACGGGATGGATTATGGTAGTCCATCAAAGCATGAGTCTGAGTGCGCACAGAGTGATTGATGATCTCCCTGAATATCTGCTCTGCGAAGTAACGATCCAGTCCCGCTTTACGCGCGATGTCTCCAATTTCGGAGAGGATCTGCTCCTCACGCTGATAATCCCGTAACCGGCCGGAGTTCTCTGCTTTCAGCGAAAAAACCTGCTGAACAGCCTTTTGACGTTCAGCAAGAGCATCAATAATCGTCTTATCGATAGAATCCAGCCTGGATCGTATCTCGTCAAGTTTATCTTTCATCTGTATGTCAATACATGATCAAGCAATCCTGCTGAAACAGAATCAATTAATCGTGATTATAAATTTGTTTAGAGTTTAGAGTTTAGAGTTTAGAGTTTAGAGTTTAGAGTTTAGAGTTTAGAGTTTAGAGTTTCGGGTTTCGGGTTCGATCAACTTCTATTTTTGAACTTATTCCCACGAATTTTTGATTGGTTCAAATAGTTAATAAATCTGCCAATTTTAGAAGCCCGTTCATCACATTGCATTTTCATTTTCTCAAGGACTTCCTGAGATACGTAATCTCTATCATATGCCCTGTAAAGTTGCGATTTTACTTCTCCCAAAGAGCCCTTTGCTATACTAAGAAAATTGATAAATTCCTTATTCCCGCCTCTTTCAAAACCTTCGGCAATATTATCCATCACAGAACCACTTGATCCATTAATCTGATCTTTTAGCTTATAGTCTTTTGAAAAAGGATCATTTTGGGCATAAAGGTCATAAACCGCTTTAGAAATATCCCTGGCCATTTGCCAAACCTCAAGATCTTCAAAACGTTTTATGGTAGCCATTGCATTATAATTATGGATCGGCGGATTCAACACGAAACCCTAAACCAGAAACCCGAAACATAAATAAGAATTTTGTTGTTGTCATCGATCTTCCTGATTCTCAATTTTCGGCCTCGACCTTTGCATGATGATCCAGGAGAAAACTCCTCAACGCCGAATAATCACCATTCATGGGGATGGCTTGTTTTGGTTTCTCCATGCATTCCTGCAGTTGTTTCGGCATGGCGATCGACTCCCCGATTACCGACTCGACCGTGTCCCTGAATTTGGCGGGATGTGCCGTTGACACCAGAATGATCGAGGATTCTTCATCGCCTGTAGTTTTACGGTACTCTTCACTTGCCAGATAGCCTACAGCCGTGTGTGGATCCAGCACATAACCTGTCTGTTGATGCACCCACTGGATGGCATCCCGGGTTTGATCGTCGTTAAATGAGCTTCCATATAAATGCTTCCTGGCCATCGAGATAGAATCGCCAAAAAGAAACCGTATCCGGTCCAGGTTGCTCGGATTGCCGACATCCATGGCATTGGAAAGCGTACGGACGGATGGCCTCGGCGTGAAGACCCCCTTCCTTAAATATTCAGGAACCACGTCATTCACATTCGTAGCCACGATAAACTGATCCACAGGCATGCCCATCTGCATGGCCAGCAATCCACCCGTCAGGTTGCCCATGTTTCCGCTCGGCACACAGAAAACCGGCTTTTCATCTGTTAATTTCTTTAGCTGTGCATAAGAATAAATATAATAGAACGACTGCGGCAACAACCGTGCAAAATTGATAGAGTTGGCCGAACTAAGTGTAATTTCACTCCTCAAATCTACATCAGAGAAAGCCTGTTTCACCATCTTCTGACAGTCGTCGAATGTCCCGTCAACCTCGATTGCAGTAACGTTACCACCCACGGTTGTCAATTGTTGTTCCTGCAGCTTGCTGACCTTGCCGCTTGGATACAGGAGACAGACCTTGATACCGGGCACCGCCAGGAATCCATGAGCCACGGCACTGCCGGTATCACCTGAAGTCGCTACAAGAATATACACATCATGCTCTTTGAGATCCTGCTGTCTTTTCTGGCCAGCCACCTCTTCATGCTTATTATTCATCGCCGAAAAGACACGGGACATGAAGCGGGCTCCAAAATCCTTGAACGCCAGGGTGGGACCGTGGAACAGCTCCGCCACATATATCTTGTCGTCAAGTGGGATCAGAGGCGCATCGAAGGAGAACGCATCATCAATCACTGCTTGCAATTCGATATCATTCAGTTCATCCCGGACAAACGGGCGGGCTGCGTTGAACGCAATTTCTTTAAAAGACAGGTCAGCAACACCCTGCCAAAACTCGTCGGAAAGTTGAGGGATGTTTTCCGGCATATACAGGCCGCCGTCGTCGGCCAATCCCTGCAGGACAGCCTCATAGAAAGAAACCGGTTGGTTTTTATTATTTGTGCTTAGAAACCGCATAACTAAAGGAATGTTGGAATATTGGAACATTGGAATGATGGGAAAGTTGCGGGTTGCGAATTATAGAGCATCCTGCTTCGAGTATTTAAAATCCAGTCTTCCATTATTCCACCATTCCACTATTCCATTCCTGGGTTTGCTTTTCACTGATCACCGTGCTGCCCGCTTTATTGATTTTAGATATATAAACATCGCTATCCAGACCAACAGATGCGACAGCCCGCTGCATGGCCGAACCGATTTTCCGAGCCTCCTCTTTCGACCGGCTCAGGGCAAAAACCGAAGGTCCGGAGCCGGAGATGCTGCATCCGAGAGCACCGGCATCCATCGCAGCCGATTTCATCTGGTTGAATCCGGGGATGAGCACCGAACGAATAGGTTCGATGATCTCATCGTGAAGTGAACGTCCGATCAGGTCATGATCACCTTTCATCAACCCGGCTACCAAAGCGCCGACATTGCCCCATTGTGCCACGGCACGGGCCAGCAGGATCTGTTTCCGCAGGATCTTTCGGGTGTCCTCAGTGCGAATCTCGATATGAGGATGGATCACCGTGCTGTGGAGGTCTTCCGGATAATCAATAGGAAATACATCCATCGGGTGGTTGCTCCTGATAAAAACAAATCCGCCCAACAGGGATGCACCGGCATTGTCTGCATGAGCCGCGCCACATGCTACACGCTCACCTTCAACCGCAAACTGAAGCAGATCCTTGCGTTCATACGGATCACCCAATAGCCGATTGACGGCAACAACGGCCGCTACAGCGCTCGCAGCACTGGATCCAAGACCGCTGCCCAAAGGCATTTTCTTATAGAGCTCCAGCTCGATGCCGAACGAGAGATTGTCTGTCACATCCTGAAGAAGGGCTGTTGCCGCCACTCCGGCGGTGTTTTGATCGACCCGTAACGGAAGTTTGCCTCCATCACCGTGGACAGCCGTTATCACGACACCGGTTTCTTCGCGGACTCTCGCCACAATCTCATCACCGGGTTCATCAATGGCAAAGCCAAGCACATCGAAGCCACAACCGACATTCGCCACAGTTGCCGGGGCAAAAACCCGCACTTCGCTGAAGTTATTTGATATCATTATGTTGTTGGTTGTCCGTAGTCCGTTGTCAGTTGTCAGTTGTCAGTTGTCAGTTGTGATTGCATTGTAAAAACTACTAATAAAAAACAACTGACCACGGACCCCTGACTAATTGACAAGTTACAAATTTTTTAGTGACTGGTACGGCCTGAAGCTACCGCTTTAGAGAAAAAAGCGTCATGGAGTGCCGTCATTGCGCCCGCCTCGTCATTTTTGTTGACGATGAAAGAAATGTTTCGTTCGGACGATCCCTGTGCGATAGCCACGATATTAATCTCATTCTTCCCGATCGCCTGGAATACAAGTCCCGCTATACCCGGCGTGCGTTGCATATGATCACCGACCACAGCAATAATACACATATCATCTTCAATGAGCACCCGGTCGATACTCTCTTCCATAATCTCAATTCGAAACTCATCCTCAATCACTCTCTGTGCATCTTTGGCAAATTTTGAGAGGATAGCCAGGCAGATGGTATGCTCTGAAGATGCCTGGGTAATCATTATAATATTGATACCCGCCTCAGCCAGAGCCTTGAAAATACGTGCCGCAATACCACTGACGCCGATCATTCCACTCCCCCTGACGGTAACCAGGGCGATATTTTCGATTGATGATAATCCTTTGATGATCCCGTTTTTCCCTTTGGGCTGTTGTTCGATTCGTGTACCCGGAAATTCGGGATTGAAGGTATTGCAGATGACAATCGGGATGCCCGCCTTCATCGCAGGTTGTAGTGTAGGCGGATAAATCACCTTTGCCCCGAAGTGAGAGAGCTCCATGGCTTCTTCATAAGAAAGCTCCGGTATTGTAAATGCCTGCTTGACCTTCCGCGGATCCGCAGTCATCAACCCGTTGACATCTGTCCATATTTCGATCAGATCCACCCCGAGAGCCGCACCCAATATAGATGCCGTATAATCCGAACCGCCCCGGCCCAGGGTCGAGGTCTCCCCTTTCTCAGTGGATGCGATGAAACCGGTGACAACCTGCAACTCTTTTCTGGTGTTGAAATAATCGCGGATGTTACGGTATGTCTGCTCCATCAAAACGCGGGCAGAACCGAATCGGATATCGGTTTTAATAAACTCACGCGCATCGGTGAAACCGGCCGGCACGCCATTGTCTGTCAGGCACCAGCTAAGGATGTATGCGGAGAACCGTTCACCAAAACTGACAATGAAATCCATCGTTCGCGGGGTCAGCTCCCGGACCAGGAAGACGCCGGTCAGGATATCTTCCAGCTCATTAAGCGTCATTTTGAAGTGGGCAATCACTTCGCTCTGCCGGTAGACAGAAATGCATTCACGGATGACATCGATATGCCGCTCTTCCAGTTCATGAATGAGATCATCGTATTCAGATGAACCGGATGCCGCCAGTTCCGCACCGCGCAGCAACGAATCGGTGACACCACGAAAAGCAGACACAACAACGGCCACGGAATCCTGCTTTTGCTTTCCTTCTATAATCGAGACGACTTTTTTTATTGCTTCGGGGGTTCCGACTGAAGAACCGCCAAATTTGAGAATCCGCATTAACCTTGATTTATATCTATGGAATCCGCTAAAGGATTCCTGGTACCTTCGGGATAAAATATCCGGGGATGTTAGCCATAAAACCAATATCATTCAAATGATGATTCCCGGAATCTTCACGCTTTATTCAATAATAAAACTTATCACACACTTTCAAACAGCGAAATCATATTTTTTTGTCAATAAACCATCTGCCTATCGTACATTTTTTACCTATTACTCTTCATTGTATATCATCTTTATTTCAGGGGGATGAATTTTATTTTTTGGAAAAGCGCTTCCAGCTTATACTCTTCTGTTTATTATGGCCGTTATCATGAATAAAATCGTTGAATAGTATCATTTTACATTTTTTCACTTTTTTTTTGAATAATAGTTGCATTGTTAGAGATTAATTTCTTAACCTTGAAACAAATGAAATCACTACCTACATATCCAGTTAACATAGCTCTCCGGCGGCGACCGTTAGTTTCAAACGGAAGGGAAAGCTATGCCATTAGGTGATTTCGTGTAAAAGATTTTTCGAATTTCAGATAAAGGCAGAACTTTCCCGGTTCTGCCTTTTTTTGTTTTAATAACCAGTGTTTTCGATTTATGAATAAGATTGTTCTCGCATTTAGCGGTGGTTTAGACACCAGTTTTTGTGTTCCGTATCTGAAAAAGAAATACGATTGCGAGGTTCACACCGTAACCGTGGATTGCCTTGGCATGACTTCCGAACAAAAGGACAAGCTCGAAGAAAAGTCACTTGCCCTGGGCGCCGATTCGCATGCCACCCTCGATGGTACGGATCTGATTTATTCTAAAATTATTGCTTATCTGATAAAGGGCAATGTCTTACGAGACCGAACCTACCCTCTTAGCGTTGGCGCCGAGCGCTTCATCCAGGCAATGCTCATTGCCGAATATGCCAAAAATATCGGGGCTGATGCTGTAGCTCACGGTTCTACGGGTGCCGGAAACGACCAGGTTCGTTTTGATGTGGCGCTACGCGTGGTCAATCCCGATATGCAGATCATCACCCCTATCCGCGAGGAGAAGTTCACCCGGGAGCAGCAAATCAAGATTCTTAAAGAGGGGGGTTTTGTCCCGATGGATCGGGACGGTTCGAAAGCTCCTTATTCCATCAATGCCGGTATCTGGGGCACCACGATTGGCGGTTATGAAACACTGACTCCAAACAAGGCACTGCCACCCGAGGCGTTTCCTGAACTGAAGGCTCCCCATCTTTTTAATGACGAAGCAGAAGAATTCAGCATTACGTTCGAACAGGGACTTCCTGTTGCAGTGAACGGAGAATCGGATACACCACTTAACTTATTACAGTCTATCAAAAAGGCGGCTGTCGAACACGGGATTGGCCGCGGCATGCATACCGGCGACACGATCCTCGGCATTAAAGGCCGTATCGGTTTTGAGGCCCCTGTTGCCACACTGGTTTATACGGCACACCGCGAACTTGAAAAACAAATTCTGACTAAATGGCAACGTCATCTTAAAGATACCCTGTCTGACTATTACGGTATGTTATTGCATGAAGCACAGTATTTCGACCCGGTCATGCGTAACATCGAGGCATTCCTGGATGCTACTCAGGAACGTGTAGACGGAACCACGAATCTGTATTTATACAGAGGCAATGCATTTCCTCTTGGCGTAGAGTCGCCAAACTCGCTGATGAACGGCAAGGCTCAGTATGGCGAGAGCAGCCAGCTCTGGAATGGCGAAGAAGCCAGGGCATTCAGCAAAATTTACGGCATCGCATCAATTTTGAGCAATAAACAGTAAAACAGGTAATAACACCATGGAGAACAGCAAGATTCTGGACGCGGATATCATCTCCTCAAGCACAAGCAATGTGCCTATGGATCATCATCTGATCGTCTCAGACAACATCGTTGCCAGAGAAGGTTTCCTGGTTGCGGTACGCATTTTGGATGAAAAGACTACCTACAACCAGGTTGAGCTACGTAACGGTGAGTTCATAACCCTCAAACGTAATAAAATCCTCGTTGGAACACTCGGCGAGCGTCAGGCACTACGCGGATATAGCGGCATCGTGCCGCGTCAGATAAAAAAAGGCGACATTCTTCACATTTTAAATATGGGCGGGATCATCGGATTGTGCCAGTCTGATTACCCTGCTTATGGTCCGGCAACCAGAGTCGAAGTGATCGGCGCAGTAATGATCTACCATGATGATACCTACAAGCACGCGTCGATCAGCGACTTTGCCATTGAATGGGAGGACCATCTCCCCCACAGTGCTCCCCTGATCGCTGTCACAGGAACCTGCATGAACGTCGGCAAGACCTACGCCGCTTCTTCCATCATAGAAAAGCTGACGCAAAAAGGATTGCGCGTTGCAGCAGCTAAGCTTACAGGTGCCAGCCTCCTGCGCGACACCAAAGCGATGAAAGATAAAGGCGCCGTTGTTTGCACCAACTTCTCAGAAGCCGGACTCGTTTCCACGACCCATCAAAACGTAGTCACGATGGCTAAAGGCCTGATCAAGCATCTGAATTCCTATTCGCCTGATGCGATCGTTCTAGAATTCGGAGACGGTGTGATCGGTGCATACGGCGTTGACAATCTACTGATGGATAAGGAGATCCAGCAACATATTGCCGTTCATGTGGCGGCCGCACAGGATCTCACTGGTTGCTGGGCACTCGATAAACTCTTCCGTTCGCAATACAATCACGAACTCAACCTGATAACCGGACCCGTTACAGACAACATCGTTGGTGTTCGATATATCACAAAAACTCTTGGTATCCAGGCTGCCAACGCCATGCAGCATCCCAATACCCTTGTCGAATATGTGCTCGACGAATTGAACAATCCCGAGCGTTCGGGAAACCATAAAATCCAGGTTGCCTGATCCATGAAAGGAATCTCTGTATCGGTTGTCGGTGGTAGTGGTCTGGCTGGCATGGAGGCTGTTCGTCTCATTCATGGCCATCCGGATTTTCAGCTCCATACGATCTATGCCAATCGTAATGCCGGAGAATCGTTCTCCAATCTCTTCCCGGCATTCAGGGGCACTATCGACCGGTCTTTTTCAGGGATGGATCAGCTTCTCAATGATGGTGCGGATGTCCTTCTCTTCGCGCTGCCTCACGGACAGTCCGCTCAACCCATAGCTGCCGTGCTGGATGATGGCTATAAGGGGAAAATCGTCGATATCGGTTCTGATTTCCGACTGAAGCAAGCAGACGCTTACAAAACCTACTACGGATATGAGCACGCTTATGCCGGTCTGCTGGATCAGTTTGTATACGGATTACCTGAATTCTTTCATGATGATATTGCTCAATCTTCATACGTAGCTGTTCCCGGCTGCTTCGCCACAGCCATACAGCTGGCGTTACTACCTGCTATCATCCGGGATGCGGCCGATACCTATCATATCACGGCCATAACCGGTTCATCCGGATCGGGAACCGGATTATCCGATGCGGTTCATTTTTCCTACCGAACCGGCAACATGAAGGCCTACAAGGTATTAAAGCACCAACATCTGGGTGAAATCAACCAGACCATATCCACACTGTCCGGACATGATGCGGACCTTCGTTTTACACCTGTTTCGGGCCCGTTCGTCCGTGGCATTTGGCTGACCGCCTCTTTCACCCTTAGTCATTCTATCTCTCTTAGTGATTTGTATAACGAATACTACAAACATGCTTCATTCGTACGCATCGGTGACCAGACTCCTCAATTGAAGCATGTTGTCGGAAGCAATTATATCGATATCGGATGGCAGCAAAAAGAGAACGCCGTTGTGGTGTGCGCCGCCATCGACAACCTACTCAAGGGTGCAGCCGGACAAGCCATACAGGACCTGAACATCATGTATGGTCTGGATGAACACTCCGGCCTTCAGCAACCCGGATCGGTACTCTGATTTTATTCATCTTTAATTGATACCTTGTCATGCATTTAGCAGTTGATCAGAAAACCTACTCAAACGGTGTTGTTACCAACCATCGACCGCAGACAAAGGAATTACGCCATTTCCTGAAACTGTCGGACTGGACGAATGAAGAACTGGTTGAACTCATTCAACTGGGCCTGCAGCTCAAACGCGACAACTTCCGTTCACCTGTTGCGGAAGACAAGGTGCTGGGCCTCCTGTTCAACAACCCGTCCCTGAGAACCAGGATGTCGTTCGAGGTGGCTGCCAGCCATATCGGTGCCAAAATCACATCGATTCAGCCGGGCAATGGCTCCTGGAATATCGAGACGAATGACGGTGTGGTGATGGACGGAAACGCGCAGGAGCATCTCCGTGAAATGGTGGCCGTCGTCACATCCTACGTGGATGCGCTCGGTGTTCGTCATTTTGCTTCCCTCTCCGACGAAGAAGCCGACACCCAGGACAGCCTGATCCACAAGATCGCCGAAATTTCCAAAGTGCCGGTCATCAACCTGGAGAGTGCCCAGTCTCACCCCTGCCAATCGATGGCCGACTGGATGACACTCCATGAAGTTTATGGTGATGATCTATCCCATGTGAACGTCGTTGTTCGCTGGGCGCCACATCCGAAGCCGCTGCCCAGGGCTGTTCCAAACTCAGCTCTGGAAGCATTTGTACGAAGCGGCGCAAATGTCACCCTTGCGTGTCCGGAGGAAATGACACCCGGTGAAAAAACGCTCAATCAGCTAAGACAATATTCGGACAAATTCCAGGTCAGCCATTCAAAGAGTGATGGTCTGAAAGGAGCTAACGTCGTTTATGCCAAATCGTGGCATGGAAGCATGATTTATTCGGATCCCAAAGAAGAAGAACGTGTCCGCAAGGGATACAGCGACTGGACCGTAACCGAATCCGATATGAAACTGACCGACAACGGACATTTCATGCATTGCCTTCCGGTCCGACGCAATGTGGTCGTCTCCGACCAGGTATTGGACAGCAAGTCTGCCATTCACATTCAGGAGGCGGAAAACCGCCTGCACATCCAGAAAGCTTTATTAATGAAACTATGGAACCTGTCTTAGTTAAAATCGGCGGCGATTTAATAGAGAAGGATGAGCAACTGTCCATCCTCGCAGAGTGGATTAAAGAACAACAGGAAGAAAATCGCCCCGTCGTGCTGGTCCACGGGGCAGGCAAACAGATTGACTCACTCAGCAACCAACTCGGAATTGCCATAACCAAGTATAACGGCAGAAGAATCACCGATGATGCCACGCGTGAAATCCTCGTGCAGGTAGTGGCCGGCACCGTCAACAAACGGCTGGTCACCCTGTTCCGGGGTCATGGACTCAATCCCGTGGGCATGACAGCCGCCGACGGAATGCTGACGACCTCTAAACGACGCCCAACATCGATAGAAAACGGACAAACCATTGATTTCGGCCTCGTTGGCGACATCCATCAGGCAAATCCCAAGATCCTGAAAATATTGATCGGGGAAGGATTTGTGCCGGTCGTCGGCTGCGTGAGCTGGTCGGAGGATCACGGGCTGCTGAATATCAATGCCGACACGCTGGCTTCCGCACTGGCCAGTGCGCTGGGATGCGAGACTCTCTACCTGGTAACCGGAGCCGGCGGAGTTTTAAATCAGTCGCATTCACGCATTGCAAAACTCAACCCCCAACTTTTTAACCAGGGATCCAAAGACGGATGGATTTCCGAGGGCATGATCCCAAAATTACAGCATGGTTTTGAAGCTCTCGAGCACAATGTAAATGAAGTCATCATCTGTGCTCCGTCCGATCTTGCCTTAAAACAAGGCACTCAACTACAACTAACACACTAACCAACCCAGGAAACATGCACCAGGTTGAAGATCTCTTAAAAAAGATGATCCAGTTTCCCACGTTAAGTGGCCAGGAAAAGCCACTTGTAGATTGGCTGGAACAATATTTGAATGGAACCGGACTCGTTCAATTAGAACGAATCGAAAATAATTTAATGATCCATGTGGGTAATGGCCGACCGTGGCTGATGCTCAATAGCCATTCAGATGTAGTACCGCCGTCGCCGGATCATGTGGGAGACCCCTTCAGCCCGATTGTCAAAGATGGGAAGATGTACGGACGTGGCAGCACCGATGCCAAGGGTTGCGGTTCAACGATGATCACCTCATTGCTCGAGCTGGCAAACAACGGATTCAATCCTGACGGCCGTGTTACCATGGCGCTGACTGTTTGCGAAGAAAGTGCCGGAGTAAATAATGGTATGGCCTTCCTGCGCAATCACATCGAGGATCCTGATGCCGCCATCGTCGGCGAACCGACCTCGCTTGCCCCATGCATTGCCCAGAAAGGGATGCTCATCCTGAAAGTGACGACCAGAGGCGAATCCGGTCATGCGGCACGCATGAAGGGCAAGAATGCGATCTATGAGATGGGAAAAGTCCTGTCTGATTTAAAGAACATCGCCTTTGATACTAAGAATAATCTGATTGGCGGGGTAAAAATCACCCCTACGATCATTGAAGGTGGAACAGCTAAAAACATGGCTCCCGAAAAAGCTGATCTCTACCTCGATATCCGAACCATCCCGGAAGTATCCAATCAGCATATTATTGATACGCTCTCTGAAAAACTGAACGCATCAATTTCGGTAGTCAGCGATCGATACGTGGCCACAAGTACCGATCCAAAGCATAAAGTGGTCACTTCCGCCTTGAAAGCTTCCGGCCAGGATGGATTCGGGTCGCCTACCAGTTCCGACTGGGTGTTCCTGCATGATATCCCGACGGTAAAAATCGGTCCGGGACACAGCCAGGTATCCCACACCAGGGACGAACATATCGAAATCGAACAGCTTCACAAAGGCGTAAAAGTGTACCAGGATCTAATCACTCAATATTTCTCCTGAATATGAAAACGGTTTGGCAAAAAGACGACCAACAGGTTCATTCTGCATGGTTTTTCGAATTTACGGCAGCGGAAGACAGACTCTGTGACGAACAACTGATCCCCTACGATATTATCTGTAATATTGCCCAGGTTCATGTGCTTCATAAGGCGAAACTTCTGGACAAGAAGGATACCGATATGTTGTTACATGAGCTCAAAAGTGTTTATCGCTTATGGGAAGAGGGGGAGTTTGGCCTCACGAAGGCTGATGAAGATGTTCACTCGGCAATAGAGCGGCATCTTACTGATCAGTTGGGAGACGCAGGGAAAAAAATCCATGCCGGACGTTCCCGGAATGATCTGGTAATTGCCGATACCCGTCTTTATACAAAAGAGAACATCAGGAAGATATTGGACAAATGGATCGGTGTCATAAAGGCACTCAGAACGGTCGGGATCAATTACAAAGGCGTATTTCTGCCGGGGTACACTCATACGCAACCTGCCATGCCCAATTCGGTGGATGCGTGGTGCTCCGGTTATATCGAGCTGCTCATTTCTGCGGCCGAATCACTGAAACAAGCCTATGCATCCATTGATACCTCTCCGCTTGGAGCGGCAGCAGGCTTTGGCGTACCCTATTTTGATATCGATCGCGAGCTTTATGCACGTCTCCTCGGTTTCGGGAATGTGCAATATTCTGTAAATACGGTTCAGTTGTCACGCGGTTATCAGGGATTGCGTCTCCTGCATGCCCTGCAATACGGAGCCAATGTTTTTAACCAATTGGCAGCTGATATCGTGTTTTATGCCGGAGCAGATAAAGGATTCATCTCACTAAGTGATGACCAGGTATCCGGCAGCAGTATCATGCCCCAGAAGAAAAACCCGGATGTATGGGAACTCATCCGCGGATTCTCGCATGAGTTTGAGGGACTGGTCACCCAATTACAGGCCACTACCACAAACATGACATCCGGGTATCATCGTGATTTGCAGACAATCAAAAAGCTGACCATGGCCGGCATAAGCCGTACGATTCAGTTGTGCGATGCTTCATCTAAAGCGCTCAAAGGCGTCTCATTTAACGAAGATACCTGCTACAAAGCACTCGATTCCTCACTTTTTGCAACACATCTGGCTAATTCTCTAACCCTTTGCGGCATGCCTTTCCGTGAGGCATATCGAAAAGCGGCCAGGGAGTATGCCAACAATCCGATTCCATCCAAAGAAGAACTAAGTGAATGCTACCATCACCTGGGGGCTCCCGGCCAGTGTGATACCTCCTATTTCAATCATGCCATCGAAAAGCTGTCGGCTTGGGTTGAAAACGAGGAGACAAAGTGGAAAGAAGTTAAAGACCAATTGCTGAGTTAAATCGTGATCTGCTAAGAACACTACAACTACAGAAGGGACCTAACTCATCAAGTCCTCCAACGGGGCGTATCTTGCGAAACGGGATGCGTCCCTTTTTTTTGAAATGACTATCCGTAATTGCTACACTTCTCAATTCTGCACTACTACACTTGCTCTGTCATCCTGAGCCCCATTCCTGTACCTGTTAGCCAGGAAACGATCGTATTGGGGCGAAGGATCTCGTGGCATCCGGCATCGACCGTTACACATGAAGGACTCGTTGCCCTTTGCCACGAGATCCTACGTTGTTTTGCAGGCAAAACAACTTCAGGATGACATCTTTGTGTTTGGGATCAGTTCAATTACCTTATTCAAACCTCATGCTATTTAAAAAGGTAGTGCCAATTCCTATCCAATCGCACGGGAATTGGAAGTTTACTTTGCATGACTTGTAATTGTTTACTGTTTACTGTTTACCGGAACCCGTTCGATTTTATCCGTTACACAACCTTCCGATGCCGACGATACCAGTACGGCATATTTATAAAGGGAGCCACTCTTGACTCTAAGCTCCGGCTGTTTCCATGACTTCCTGCGTTTTTCAAATTCCTCTTCGGATATATCCAGAGTCATCTTGCGGGAAACCGCATCGATTGTGATCTGGTCACCATCTTGTATCAGGGCAATAGGACCACCAACCTGGGCTTCCGGTGTTACGTGACCGATCACAAAACCGTGGCTGCCGCCAGAGAAGCGGCCGTCGGTAATCAGGGCAACGGTTTTTCCGAGTCCGGCACCCATAATAGCTGCGGTAATGGACAGCATCTCGCGCATACCCGGCCCCCCCTTTGGTCCTTCATAGCGAATGACTACTACATCACCGGGCTTAACCACTCCGTTCTGGATGGCAGTCAGACTGTCTTCTTCGCTGTCAAACACTTTGGCCGGGCCGCTGAAACGTTCTCCCTCCTTACCTGTGATCTTTGCCACAGCTCCTTCTGGAGAAAGATTTCCATACATTATTTCGATGTGACCTTTCTTTTTAATCGGATTGGAGACGGGAGCAACGATGGATTGTCCCTCCAGCAGATCGGGCAGATCGGCTATGTTTTCTTCCAGCGTCTTGCCGGTAACTGTTATACAGGAACCATCAATAAGACCTTCTTTCAACAGGAGTTTCTGTACAGCCGGAACGCCTCCGACATTGTAGAGATCTTCCATCACATACTTCCCGCTGGGTTTGAGATCGGCCAGGTATGGCGTGCGGGCGCTAATTTCCTGGAAGTCGTCGATCGTAAAATCCACGTCCGCAGTATAAGCCATAGCCAGTAAATGCAGCACGGCGTTTGTAGATCCACCCAATGCGATAGCAACAGCAACGGCATTCTCAAACGCTTGTTTAGTCATGATATCACGTGGCTTGATGTCGCGTTCGAGCAGCGTGAGAATGGCTTTGCCCGCCTGGTGACATTCCTCAATCTTCCTGCTGTGCGTCGCCGGAATCGATGAACTGTATGGCAGGCTCATCCCCAGGGTCTCGATCGCAGCAGCCATGGTATTAGCGGTGTACATACCACCGCAGGCACCAGCACCCGGACATGCATGGTGCAAGACGTCCAGTAACTGGTTATCATCAATTTCTTTAGAAAGAAATTGACCATAGGATTCAAAAGCCGAGACGATATCCAGCTTCTGTCCATTCAGATTTCCCGGACGAATGGTACCACCGTAGATCATGATCGATGGCCGGTTGAAACGTGCCATCGCCATGACAGAGCCCGGCATATTCTTGTCGCATCCTGCAATGGAAATATTACCATCATACCACTGAGCACGCATGACCGTTTCAATGGAGTCGGCAATGATATCCCGGGAAGGCAGCGAATACTTCATCCCCTGGGTCCCCATCGATATTCCGTCGCTCACCCCAATCGTGTGAAAGATAAACCCAATCAGGCCGGACTGATACACACTCTCTTTCACATGTTCTGCAAACCCGTTGAGGTGCATATTACAGGTATTTCCCTCCCAACCCGTACTGGCAATCCCTACCTGGGCTTTGTTCATATCATCATCGGACAGACCCACGCCATAAAGCATGGCTTTGGAACCGACCTGTGATTGTTGCTGTGTTAACCGTGAGCTGTATTTATTCAATTTGGAACTCATAACCGACTCTGTGTCTGAATTTTGTTACTAATAACTGTTAAGGGAAAAATCACATCTCACCCAAACTAGTGGACGATATATGGGAAAAACAAGTTTTACAATATATATGTGTAAGACGATTAATGGAAAGTATTACAAAAAATATTAAAGGACACAGATCGATCCCGTTTTGCTACAGATCCTTTTATTTTTAGAAACCAGCAAGTCTTTATATTAATATTTTTAGGTTAATCGACCATATAATCTAAAACATAAAATTTTGGAAGCCATTTCATATTTAATTTACATCGAAATATTATATAAAATCATTAAAGAACATCATTTGATATCATTTGTAAAACATCATGAACTAACAACAATCTGATTGGAACAAAACCGTATAATTATTTGAAAAGGCGTTCGTTTTCGATTTATAGCAATTGCAACCAGAGGAATAGCACCAGCCAGGCGGTCAAACCAATCCAGGAATAGCCTCTTAGACCCTAATAAATGAGATAAGTATTATTTTTATAAGTACTTATAAAAAAGGAAAACCATTAGATCACAAAGTAATCATTTCTAAAAACCAATAGTATTTGATGTAATTTTTTTAAAAAAAGATGAAAATAAACTTGACTCAGGAAATTCGGTTATATACATTCCAAGAAGCTTGTAATCAGTTATGGATCAAAAGTTGACTATTACTAACTCACATACAGTGGCAGTAATGCCAGTCGATACCCAACAATCCGGTTTCATATATCCTGAAGCTGTTTTGTTCGTGATCTCTCTGATTTCCGCTACCGTACTCTACCTGCCTTCTGTAGGGCTTACTTTACCCGTACTAAGTCTAGTCCTATTGATTAATGTAGGTATAATCTCTGGCCTAATTCTACTACTAATTAATCGTTAACATATTGCCAGAGGTTATTCTACAGTAATCTGAAAATTTCCAAGCCTTACTTACCGATTTAAAGAATGACCTCTGGCGAGAAAAGTGTATACCGCAACCAACGAGGTCATAATGAACAACGAAGCAACGCAAATCAAGGACAGAAACTTTAACGGCTCGAAGCCGTCACTGGTTTCTAAACCGAACCAGGCACAAGAACTTACCGGAGCTGAAATTCTGGTCGAGACATTACTTGACCTTGGTGTGGATACCGTATTTGGTTATCCGGGTGGAGCGGTACTCCCCATATACGATACACTATATAAGAACCCAAAGTTAAGGCATATACTCATCCGGCACGAACAGGCAGGTGCCCACGCCGCCGATGGATATGCCCGCGCAACGGGTAAACCCGGTGTGGTACTTGTAACATCAGGTCCGGGCGGAACAAACACCGTCACGGGTATTGCTACTGCAGCTATCGACTCCATTCCGATGGTCGTTTTCACCGGTCAGGTGGCTACGAGTCTGATTGGCAACGATGCTTTCCAGGAAGCAGACATCGTTGGAATTACCCGGCCAATCACCAAACACAGCTACCTGGTCAAGGATGCTAATCAACTCGAGCATGTTATCCGTGAGGCGTTTCATATTGCGACAAGCGGCAAGCCGGGTCCAGTGCTGATCGACCTGCCAAAGAATATGGTGATGTCCAAAGGCTACTATACCGGTGAGCGGAATATCAATATCCCCAGCTACCGGCCTGTCACGCGCGGACATTACAGCCAGATCGTCAAAGCTGCCGAACTGCTCAGCAATGCAAAGAAACCTTTGATTTATGCCGGCGGCGGTGTCATCCGGGGAGAAGCATGGAAAGAACTTACTGATTTTGCGGAACGCACAAACATTCCAGTAACCACTACCCTCATGGGGCTCGGCGGTTATCCTGAAGGTAAACCCCAGTCGCTGGGCATGCTCGGTATGCACGGCACATGGTATGCCAATATGGCCATGACAGAGTGCGATGTGTTACTGGCCGTTGGTGCCCGTTTCGACGATCGGGTTACCGGACGCATCGATGGATTCTCTCCCCACTCACGTAAAATCCACATCGATATCGATCCTTCCTGCATCGCCAAAAACGTGCCCGTGGAGATCCCGATTGTTGGTCATGTAAAAAGCGTTCTTCCGGAACTCGACAAACACACCAACAAACCGGAAGTCGACGAGTGGTGGAATACGATACACCAGTGGAAAAAAGATCATCCCCTTTCCTCTCCTAAACTGAAAGACCGGATCATGCCACAACACATGATAGAGGCCATTTCAGAAATAACGAAAGGAGAGGCTATTGTTGTTACTGATGTTGGTCAGCACCAGATGTGGGCGGCGCAACTGTATAAATATAATCATCCCCGTTCGTTCATCACTTCCGGCGGTCTTGGTACGATGGGGTATGGATTCCCTGCAGCCATGGGGGCGGCCGTTGCCTGTCCCGACCGGCAGGTTGTCTGCATCACCGGTGACGGCGGATTCCAGATGACAGCCTATGAGCTTTCTACCTGCGTTGAAAATAAAATCCCCGTCAAGATTGCCATCATGAACAACGGATACCTGGGAATGGTACGGCAGTGGCAGGAACTCTTCTTTGGCAAACGTTATTCGCATTCCGACCTGCGAGGCGGAAATCCGGATTTCGTGAAGCTCGCCGAAAGTTATGGCGCCGTCGGTTTACGCGCTACCAATCCCGAAGAGATGAAATCTGTACTCGAAGAAGCAATGAAAATTAACGACCGGCCCGTGGTCATGGATTTCCAGGTTGTCGAAGAAGCCAACTGTTATCCGATGGTACCGGCCGGTGCTGCCATAAATGAAATGGTTGAGGAGCCAAAATGACCCCTTCAAAAGTTGAATATCTCAACGGTACCGATAAGAAAGGTACCCAACTTCCCAAACATACAATTTCTGTCCTTGTTGCTCATAACCTGAATGCGTTATCCCGCATCATAGGGATGTTCAGCGGCCGGGGTTTTGATATCGAAAGCATCAGCTTCGGCCAGGGACAGGAACCCGGTCTTGCCCGGATAACGATCACCACACAGGGTGATGAACAGATCGTAGAGCAGATCACCAAGCAGCTTCACAACGTCATCGACGTAGTGAAAGTGAAAGACCTGACCTTTGAACCGTTTATCTCCAGAGAATTGGCATTGGTCAAAGTGTCAGCCCCACCGGCTAAGCGTTCTGAAATCATGCAGATTGTCAACGTATTTCGTGCGAAGATTATCGATATCAGTACGGATAAACTGACGATCGAAGTTACCGGCAGTGGAGATAAGATCGACGCAGCCATTGGGTTACTGCGTCAGTTCGGACTCGTGGAAGTTGCACGGACCGGTAGTGTTGCCCTGAAACGCGAGTATACCGGTGATACCTGATAAGAACAAATTTTTCATACATATAAACATCGAAACCATTTAAAAAAAGTATAATGCAAGCAAAGACCTATTATGATTCTGATGCAGATCTGAGTCTGCTTTCCAACAAAACCGTAGCTGTTTTGGGATATGGCAGTCAAGGACATGCACATGCCTTAAACCTTAAAGAAAGTGGAGTTAATGTGGTTGTAGGCCTCAGAAAAGACAGCTCATCCTGGAAGATAGCTGAAGAGGCCGGTTTGAAAGTGCTGGAAACGGCAGAAGCTGCAAAAGCAGCGGATGTCATTATGGTACTCGTCCCCGATGAGAAACAGGTTGAGGTTTATGAGAATGATATCAAACCAAATTTACAGGATGGTAACGCTCTCGCTTTCGCCCATGGATTCAATATCCATTTTAATCAGATCAAACCTGGCAGCAACGTCGATGTATTCATGGTTGCACCAAAAGGTCCGGGTCACCTGGTGCGCCGTGTTTACAGCGAAGGTTCGGGTGTTCCCTGTCTGATAGCCATACAACAGGATCATAGCGGCAAAACCAAGGATATTGCACTTGCTTACGCCCGGGGTATTGGTGGCACACGTGCCGGAGTTATCGAAACTACCTTCAAAGAAGAAACAGAAACGGATCTGTTCGGGGAGCAGGCTGTGCTTTGCGGTGGGGTAACAGAACTGATCAAGGCTGGATTTGAAACCCTGGTAAATGCAGGGTATCAACCGGAAATCGCTTATTTCGAATGCATGCACGAGATGAAACTTATCGTGGACCTGTTTTACGAAGGCGGCATCTCCCGCATGTACTATTCGGTCAGTGACACTGCGGAGTACGGCGGAATGACCCGCGGTCCGAAAGTAATCGATGCTGATACGAAAAAACGCATGGCAAAGATCCTCTCTGATATTCAGGATGGCACCTTTGCACGCGACTGGATTCTGGAAAACAAAGCAGGACGCCCTGGTATGGAAGCCCTGCGTGCCCAACACAGAGCTCTCCTTGTTGAAAAAGTAGGCAAGGGACTACGTGATATGATGAACTGGATGCCTCAGGAAGCATAAGAACATTATGGATAAACAATTGATAAAAATCTTCGATACCACCCTGCGTGACGGCACACAGGGTGAAAAGGTTTCTTTCTCAGCTGATGATAAAATTCGCATAGCGGAACGTCTGGACGAGTTTGGCATCCACTACATTGAAGGGGGATGGCCGGGCTCAAATCCAAAAGACATGGCGTTTTTTGAAAAGGCCAGAAACAAAAAGTTCCGCAATGCAAAGATCGTCGCTTTCGGCAGCACACACCGAGCCGGCAAGGAGCCTGCGGAGGACAGCAATCTGCAGGCCCTTGTCGATGCCGAGACACCAGCTACTTCCATTTTTGGCAAAACCTGGATTTTGCATGTGGAAGACGCCCTGAATATCACGCCTGAAGAAAACCTGAAGATTATTTATCAATCTGTTGCATACCTGAAGAAACACGGCAAAGAAGTGATCTATGATGCCGAGCATTTCTTCGATGGCTACAAGGATAATTCCTCTTATGCTATTCAAACATTGCTTGCCGCTCAGGAGGCTGGTGCAGATGTTCTGGTTCTTTGTGATACTAATGGAGGTACCCTCCCCCATGAAGTATCAGCAATTGTGGCTGAAGTAAAAAAACGTACCGACACGCCTCTTGGCATCCACGCACACAACGACTGTGAACTGGCAGTTGCCAATTCTCTTGCGGCCATTCAACAGGGATGTGTCCACGTACAGGGAACCATAAATGGTTATGGTGAACGCTGCGGTAACACTAATCTGTGTTCTATTATCCCAAATCTGCAGCTCAAACAAAACTATCAGTGTGTCCCGGATGAACAGTTAAAGAGACTCACCAGCCTTTCCCGCTTTGTGAGCGAGGTGGCTAACCTGAGCCCCGATAACAAACTCCCCTTTGTAGGAAGCAGTGCTTTTGCTCATAAGGGTGGGGTTCACGTGAGTGCCGTTATGAAAAACGCACGCACCTATGAACATCTTGAACCTGAACAGCTTGGAAACCGCCGACGGGTGTTGGTATCTGACTTATCCGGTAAAAGCAACGTATTCTATAAATCGGATGAGCTCGGCATGCAACTGGATGGCAACAAACACGATATCCCGAAAATCGTCAACAAGCTCAAGGAGATGGAGAATAACGGGTATCAGTTCGAAGCTGCGGAAGCATCCTTCGAGATGCTTGTCAAGAAGATGACCGAGCCGTGGAAAGATTACTTTCAGCTTGAGGGCTTCCGTGTGATTGTGGAGAAGAATGGCGAAGATGAATCACGCTCTGAGGCTACCATTCGGCTGTTCGTTAACGGACGCAAGGAACACTGCGCAGCCGAAGGCTCCGGACCGGTTCACGCCCTCGACTACGCCATGCGAAAAGCACTTCATCAGTTCTATCCTGAGTTAAAAGAGATGCATCTGACCGACTATAAGGTCCGCGTGCTCAATGAAAAAGAAGGCACCGGAGCCAACGTACGGGTATTGATCGATTCAAGTAACAAAGAAGACTCCTGGGGAACCATCGGCGTTTCACCCAATATCATCGATGCCAGCTGGCAGGCTTTGTCAGACAGTTTCAGTTATTATCTGTATAAGAATCAAAAACTAAAAGAAGAAAAGAGGACTACCCATGCTAAAACTCCTATGGAACCTAACTGAGCGACTATGTCTATGTAATAACCTAAGTAGCCTTTCGACTACACATAAGCATTTACTGGCCAATCAGATCAAGATTATCGTAGAAACTTAGAATTCATTTAAAATCTCATACCATGGAAAACCGAATTAGCATTTTTGATACCACCTTGCGTGATGGCGAACAATCGCCCGGTTACAGCATGAACGAGCAGGAAAAAATTCGTATGGCCCTGCAGTTGGAACAATTACAAGTTGATGTTATAGAAGCCGGTTTTCCAATCGCTTCGGAAGGTGACTACAAAACCGTGAAGGAAGTCGGGAAGCATATAAAGAACAGCCAGGTAGCTGCGCTATGTCGAACGAAATCCATCGACATCAAGCGCGCTGCAGATGCTTTACAATATGCTGCCAAACCGCGGATACACACCTTCATCGCTACCTCCGATATCCATATGCAGTATAAGTTGAAGATGACACGCAAGGAGGTACTTGAATCGGCCGTTTGTGCTGTGGAATTGGCACGCAGCTTCTACGATACGGTTGAGTTCTCGGCCGAAGATGCTTCACGGAGTGATCCGGAGTTTCTGTATGAGATTTTCACGGCTGTCATCGATGCCGGTGCAACTATCATCAATGTTCCGGATACGGTTGGCTATGCCCTTCCATGGGAATACGGCGATCTGATCAGGAAGATCAGAGAAAATGTACCCAATATCGATAAAGCGATTATTAGTGTGCATTGCCACAATGACCTGGGACTGGCAGTTGCCAATTCCCTCTCTGCCATTCGGAATGGTGCCCGTCAGATCGAATGTACCATCAACGGAATAGGCGAACGGGCGGGTAACGCCTCTCTTGAAGAGATCGTGATGGCTATCAAGACACGGCAGACTGATTTTGAGGAATACACAGACGTGAAATCAGAAGAGATTTTTGCATCGAGCAATCTGTTGACGGAGATAACCGGTAAGGCCGTACAACCCAATAAGGCAATCGTCGGAGAAAACGCATTCGCTCACGAAGCAGGTATCCACCAGCATGGGGTCCTCAATAATCCGATGACTTACGAGATCATGACACCGCAATCGGTGGGCATCTCGGCAAATAAGATTGTACTTGGCAAGCATTCCGGACGTTTTGCATTACGCCAGAAGCTCGAAGCACTTGGCTGTCCGTTAAACGGGGAAGCACTGGATGACGTGTACCGGAAATTCACCGCTTTGGCCGATGAAAAGAAGATTGTTCCGGACAGTGATATTCTTACGCTGATCCCGCACGTTTACCAGAATAAAGGACGCGTTGACGAACACGTACAATCGCGAACAGCTTAAACACGAAAACATATTGTAATTAGAAATATACCCTGTCAGGGTCAGGACCCTGACAGGGTGACCATAATTATTAGTAATAAAAGGAGAAGTTTACCGATGAGAATGACTCTCACTGAAAAGATTTTGGCAAAACACAGTGGAAAAAAATACGTCGAGCCCGGAGAGAGTGTCTGGGTTGATGTTGACGTGTTAATGACCCATGATGTTTGTGGCCCCCCGACCATCTCTATCTTTAAAGAACAATTCGGTGAAAACGCCAAAGTCTGGGATAAGGACAAGCTTGTCATCATCCCGGACCACTATATTTTCACCCATGATAAATATGCCAACCGGAACATTGATATCCTTCGGGCTTTTGCCGCCGAACAGACCCTTCCCAATTTCTTCGACGTGGGAACCCCTCGTTATAAAGGTGTATGCCACGTAGCTATGCCGGAAGAAGGCTTTACACGTCCCGGGGAAGTTCTCTTTGGTACCGACTCACATACCTGTACAGCCGGCGCATTCGGACAATTTGCCACCGGTATTGGTAACACAGATGCCGCTTTCATCATGGGAACCGGTAAACTGTGGGTAAAAGTCCCTGAAACCATGCGTTTTGTCTTCGATGGTGATGAAATTCCGCCATACGTAATGGCAAAGGATATCATCCTGCAGATTATCGGTGATATCGGTGTCGACGGAGCCACCTATCGCACCATGGAATTTGCCGGTCCGGGTATCAAGGCAATGGATATGGAATCGCGCATGACCCTGACTAACATGGTTATTGAAGCAGGTGGAAAGAACGGCGTGGTTGAGCCCGATGAAATCACTGAAGCTTACGTCAAGGCTCGTACCGATCGTTCATTTGAATCGATGAAGGGCGATGACGATGCGAAGTATCACAGTGTTCATAATTACAAGCTTGAGGATCTGGAACCGATGGTTGCCAAGCCGCACAGTCCGGATAACAAAGCCAAGGCCCGTGAAGTAGCCGGCACACCACTGACCCGTGCTTATATCGGCTCTTGTACGGGTGGCAAGATCTCTGACTTCAGAGCAGCTGCCAAAATCATCAAGGGTCATAAGCTGGCACTCGATACCTTCATCGTACCTGCAACGACGGAAGTTGGCAAAGCCCTGGAAACAGAAACGATTGATGGACAAACCCTTATGGAGATCTTTGATAAAGCAGGATGCCAGATAGGCCGTGCTTCCTGTGCAGCGTGCCTTGGCGGCCCGGAAGACACTTTCGGTCGCCTGAACGGTAAAGAGGTTTGCATCTCAACGACGAACCGGAACTTCCCGGGTCGTATGGGTTCGAAGGAATCGCAGGTTTATCTTGCATCACCTTATACCGTAGCGGCTTCAGCTATCACGGGAAAGATTACCGACCCACGAGAATTCCTGAATTAATTATTCCTCGTTTCCGGGAAGCAGAGCTTCCACGCCTTACGTTCCCAGGCAGAGCCTGGGAACGAGGGTTAATATGGCGAGGAGAATATCAACAAAAAAACAAATAGTAAGAGTCAACGAATGTCACAGAATATCCTGAAAGGCAAGGCTTTTGTCTTAGGAAAAAACATCGACACCGATCAAATTATCCCGGCACAGCATCTGGTTTACAGTTTAAAGGATCCGGAGGAACGAAAATTCTATGGACGTTATGCCCTCTCAGGCGTTCCAACGAAGGAATCCGGACTCCCCGAGGGAGGTATTCCGCTGGTACCTGACGATGCATTTGAATCAGAATTCAAAATCATCGTCGGCGGTCCCAACTTTGGTTGCGGTTCATCGCGTGAACATGCTCCCGCTGCACTGCAAATCGCCGGAATCGAAGCCATCATTGCACCGACATATGCACGGATCTTTTACCGGAATGCCGTCGATGGCGGCTTTGTCATTCCCTTTGAAAGTGTCGATGATTTGAGTGCTGATGTCCACACCAACGATGAACTCGAAATTGACAAGAAAGAACGGGTGCTCCGGAATGTTACCCAAAACAAGGAATATAAACTAAAACCCCTGGGCAGCGTGGAAGACATCGTTGCAGCAGGCGGTATTTTCGAATATGCCCGCAAGATGGGAATGGTCCCTGAGAAAGAAAAAATGGTGAGCTGAGGCATGCAAAAGAAAAAAATTACCGTTCTTCCGGGGGATGGCATCGGACCGGAAGTCACCCGTGAGGCTATCCGGGTTCTTGAGGCTACTGGTAAGAAATATGATCTCTCGTTCGAATTCCAGGAATTCGCCTTTGGTGGCGCAGCTATCGATGAATATGGTGCACCAATCAATGATGATCTCATCGAGGCCAGTAAAGCTTCTGACGCTGTACTGCTGGGTGCTGTAGGTGGCCCGAAGTGGGATAATCAACCTAAGGACAAACGTCCGGAAGCCGGACTGCTTGGGATTCGCAATGCACTCGGACTCTATACGAACCTTCGTCCGGTCACGGTCTATGACGCACTTGTTGATGCATCTACGCTCAAACGTGATGTCATCGAAGGAGTGAATCTATTGGTGGTTCGTGAACTGACTGGCGGTATCTATTTTGGGAAACCACGCCTTATTGAACAGGTAGGGAATGAAGAGCATGCTGTCGACACGATGGAATATCGCACTTCGGAGATTGAACGCATTGCCGTTGCAGCTTTTGAAGCAGCCCGGATCCGTAACAGACGTGTTTGCTCAGTGGATAAATCCAATATTCTTGATACTTCACGCCTCTGGAGAAAAACGGTGACAAAGGTTGCCGAACGATATCCTGATGTCGAACTCGATCACTTACTGGTAGACAACTGTGCTATGCAACTGGTGCGTAACCCCAAACAATTCGATGTCATCGTGACAGAGAACATGTTTGGCGACATCCTCAGCGATGAGGCCGCCATGCTCACCGGTTCTATCGGCATGCTTCCGTCCGCCAGCCTGGGTGATGGTACGGGACTTTACGAGCCGGTTCACGGATCTGCACCAGACATTGCAGGCACCGGGAAGGCTAATCCTCTTGCAGCAATAGCTTCAGTCGCACTCCTGTTCCGGTATTCCCTCAATCTTAATGATGCAGCACAGGAAATTGAAGAAGCTATACAAACCTTTCTCGGCCAGGGTTACCGAACTGCTGATATTGCATCAGACAATAAGACCAAAATTTTAGGCACCTCTGAAGTAGGTGACATGATTACCAAACTGATCAGTGAAAAACAGACCAATTTCCAGGAGTAACTCAATCATGAAGAATGGAACGTCGGTACAAACAGCAATACGGGAAACGGAAACGTCCGCAATGACTATAAAAAAAGTATCCGTGAGCCGCGTTGATCAGGTCGATCTTGAAAACCCTGGGTTTGGCAAGGTTTTTTCTGATCATATGTTTTCACTGGACTACCAGGGCGGGCAATGGCAATCTCCGCAGATCATTCCTTTTGGAAAGATCGAGATTCTGCCCTCTCTAGCCACCCTGCACTATGGACAGGCGCTTTTCGAGGGTATGAAGGCGTTCAACGACAGCAATGGCGGGGTAAATATCTTCCGTCCGGACCAGCACCAGGAACGTATCAATAAATCATGCCGGCGCATGTGTATCCCGGAGATTGATGGCGATACATTCATGGAGGCACTTGAAGAATTGATTCGGCTGGATCATAAGTGGGTCCCGACAAAAAGAGGAAATGCTCTTTACATCCGTCCATTTGTTTTTGCGACGGACGAGGACCTCTCTGTTAAAGCTTCCAATACATACAGATTCCTCATCATAACTTCTCCCGTAGGTGCCTACTATAAAGAAGGCATCAATCCCGTCAGCCTGATCACGCCTGATAAATATGTGCGTTCGGTTAAGGGCGGAACGGGCAATATTAAGGCTACGGGCAACTATGGTCCAACCATATTACCAGCCCGCAAGGCAAAAGAAGAAGGCTTTACGCAGGTGCTCTGGCTCGATGCCAAAGAGCACAAATACGTCGAAGAGGTTGGTACAATGAATATCTTCTTCAAAATCGGTGGTCGCCTGATCACCCCTCCTCTTGAAGGTTCAATCCTTGGCGGCATTACGCGTGATTCCGTAATTCACCTGGCGCAAGATTGGGGAGTCGCAGTCGAGGAACGATCTATCTCTATTGATGAAGTCTTTGAAGCCTCCGAAAACGGGACACTGGAAGAAGCCTTCGGCACCGGTACGGCCGCTGTCATCTCTCCGGTTGGCAGAATTCAGCACAATGAAAAGGTTCTGACTACAGATGAAGACACTATCGGTCCGTTTGCCAAAAAACTATATGATGAAATCACCGGCATTCAATACGGCGAAAGACCAGATCGCTTCGACTGGCTGCATCATGTTACAACAGATTAAACGGCAGCAACTACTCAATTCAAACCCTCCATGAGTGTAAAATCTCTGGAGGGTTCATTTCCATCATCTATATTCTTTATTGGCAAATTCTTAGCCTCTCGTCGCCAATAAAACCACAAAAACTGGTTAGCATCTGAATAAACGCTTTAATAATCTTGTGAACAATGTTCACCGCCAGTCATTACGGGGCTATACTTCATAATATAAATGGCTAATGACATACCTCTCCTTACATAATCGGTTGAAGGATTGTTTCAATCAGAGTGCTGATCGCATCACCATACCAGAGAGTTCAATTGAGATACGCAATTACACATTCATATCTCACTATGCTGATGTTTTGCCCGGTTCGCAGTTTTACCAATGTAAACGACATCATCGTACGTTCCGGGAAACTTATCCGATAATTAGGGAGACTTCAGATGTACCCGATTACAACCTCAACGCTGCTGACTGTAACATTGATAGTAATCGTACATTTAGATATTCTGTTTTCCTTCCTAAAGATACCCAGCTCAGTTCGCACGTTATCTTGCTGTTTCATGGGCTCAATGAAAAGCATTGGGAAAAGTATTTAAGCTGGGCTTACCGATTGGTGGAATTAACAAATAAAACAGTGATTCTCTTTCCCATCGCTTTTCATATGAACCGGGTCCCTGCCGGTTGGAGCCATCCCAGGAAAATGAATCTTGTTTCGTCTGAGAGGCGCAAAAAATATCCTGCCATTGCTGAGGCATCCTTTGCAAATGCAGCGATCAGCACACGCATACATAAGATACCTCAACGCTTCTTCTGGTCGGGCAGACAGACCTATTCAGACATCTTACAGCTTGTCAGGAGTATCAGGTCCGGTGACCATCCTCATATATCTAAAACTGCTGATATCGATTTCTTTGCCTACTCTATTGGTTCATTCCTCTCTGAAATCCTGTTAATGACCAATACAGACAACCTGTTCTCCGATTCCAGGTTGTTCATCTTTTGTGGTGGACCGACACTCGACCGTATGTATCCTGTGTCGCGCTACATCCTTGATAGCGAGGCGAATATTGCCCTGTATTCCTTTTTCATCGAACATCTCGATAATGAATGCAAGTTAAACGAACGGCTAAACCACTATTTCAATGAGGGCCACCGGTCGGGCATTTATTTTCGGTCTATGCTGAGCAGTCACCGCCATAAAAAGATTCGAGAAGATCGCTTCAGAGAGATCGGATCGCGAATCGCTGCCGTGGCGCTGACCAAAGACGAGGTTATACCACCCGGGGAAGTATTGAACACTCTGAAGGGTGATTTCAGAGATTTACCAGCTAATGTGCAGGTATTGGACTTCCCATTCGACTATTCTCACGTAACCCCGTTTCCTCAACAAAAAAATATAGAAAAAGAAGTTGACGAAACCTTTCAAAAGGTGTTCAAGATGGCCGCAGAACACCTTCAGTAATATTAAATTTTAAATGATGGATTTTGAATTAGAAGATGAAGCTGAAATAGGCTTTATAGAACTTCAGTATTTACAACTTAGCGATTTCACCCTGATCCAAGATATCCAATTTCGAATTTCTAACCTCAGTTATGCCAAATAAAAAGGCCACCATCGTTAACCGAAGGTGGCCTGCAAAAAGTTAAAAATCGACTTCTTACTCTTACCAGCGCAACAGATTGATCTTACTGATATCTACAGTCAGATTATTTCGGAAAATCGTGATAATGATTGCCAGCCCAACCGCAGCCTCAGAAGCAGCTACACACAGGGAGAAAAACACAAGAATGATACCATTGATATCCCCAAAATGGCTGCTGAAAGCTACCAGGGTAAGATTAACGGCATTGAGCATAAGTTCGACACTCATAAAGATTACAACGGCATTCTTGCGCGTCAAAACGCCAATTACACCGATGCTGAATAAGACGGCACTAAGTGCCAGGTACCAGTTAAGAGCCATTACTTCTTGAGTTGAATTTTACGTTGAGCAATCAATAGTGCACCGACTACGGCCGCAGTTAAAAGTATAGCCGTCACTTCGACAGGTATCAGATATTGGGTAAAGAGTACATTCCCCACGGCTTCCACCGTACCCACAGTTTTCATACTCGAAGAAACTGCAGGAAGCATGTTTGTGGCACTGCCGACAGAATACAATATCTGTGCAAACACCACAGCCACGAGCAGAAAAGACAGGATAAATTGAACCCGTGACCTGCTGAAGATTTTCTCTTCATCCTGCAGGTTCAGGAGCATAATGACGAACAGAAACAACACCATTATAGCCCCGGCATACACCAATACCTGGATTATTGCCAGAAATTGCGCCTGAAGCAACAGATATATGCCTGCCAGAGTTAAAAGGTTCAGTACGAGAAACAATGCACTGCTGACAGTGCTTTTGTTAAAAACCACCGCCAATGCTGTAGCAATAGCGATAACGGCAAATAAGATAAACAGATATGTGACCATCTTTTTTTCTATTTATTGACGGCTTAAAAGTACCCAAAAATCAATCGCTGTTCAACCGCAAAAAGCATTTTATTTCACTCTGAACACTTTGACATTGCGCAGTATATCAGATAATCTCCGCTATCTCTAAAACGACACCAGGCACTTTTGTTTGGAATCAACTGTGATTCTGTTTATATCACGATTCGGCAATAGCTTTAGGAGTTATGTATATTGAACATCGTTTTAGTGATATGAAAAATATTGCCTGTTTACTATCGTTCGATGTTTACATTTATCATAATTCCTTTTGTCATTTTATTAAAAACAGCAGGTCTAAACATAAGTCAACCTTCATTTTAATTTCAGAAAAAACATGAATAATTACGCCGTAGATATGCAGGCGTTGGGTGAGCGTATAGAAGAAGCCAGTGCCTTTGTTGATGATATTTATCGTGAACTTGAGAAAGTCATCGTCGGTCAACAGTATATGATAGACCGATTGCTGATAGGCCTATTGGCAGACGGTCACGTATTGCTTGAAGGTGTTCCCGGACTTGCTAAAACTTTAACCGTCTCATCGCTGGCACAAGTCATTCAAACGCAATTCCAGCGTATTCAGTTCACGCCCGACCTCCTTCCCGCCGACCTTTTGGGTACTCTTATTTACAATCAAAAAGAGGGGGAATTTACGGTAAAAAAGGGTCCGATCTTTTCAAATATAATTCTGGCGGATGAGATCAACCGTTCTCCTGCAAAAGTTCAAAGTGCACTGCTCGAAGCTATGCAGGAACGGCAGGTAACAATTGGCGATACAACTTATATCTTAGACGAACCGTTCCTGGTTCTTGCCACACAGAATCCCGTGGAACAGGAAGGGACTTATCCCCTGCCCGAAGCTCAGGTTGACCGATTTATGCTTAAAATCAAAATTGATTATCCAAACGAGCAGGAAGAGCTTGAGATAATGCGGCGCATGGCCAAAACAGGTAAAAAAGTGGCTTTAAAACCTGTGATTAAACCACAAAAAGTTCTGGATGCTCGCAAGGTTATTAATGATATATATATGGATGAAAAGGTGGAGCGATATATTATTGACTTGATTTTCGCCACACGAAAGCCATCTACATATCAACTAGATGATTTAGAAAATTTGATTGCATTCGGTGCATCACCACGGGCATCTATTAACATGAATTTAGCCGCCAGGGCTCAGGCATTCATGGAACATAGAGCATACGTAACCCCTGAAGATGTACGAACAGTAGCAATGGATATTCTTCGACACCGTATTATACCAACTTATGAAGCTGAAGCAGAAGATATTTCTGCCGAAGACTTAGTCGAAAAAATAATAAAAACTATACAAGTTCCTTAAAATTTTGTAATTTTTAACATACAATTACTTTGAAAATACAAGAAAGTATATATTTCGGATATTTCTAATTCTATAAAAGATTTGTTATGAACATGAAAATTAAGTTTGTTCCGAGAAGTGATATTCGCATTTCAAAGAAGAGCTCATCTAAATTTCGTCCGTTATTAGAGGCATTGGACAAACTGAATCCTGGGGGAGAAGCCATTGAAGTCTCATATACGAATGAAAAAGAGTTAAATTCTATGAGAAATGTTGTTTATACATACAACAGAGAAACGGGACAAAAAATTAAAAGCGGTAAGGATGCCGTAAACGGCAAAGTCTTTTTCTATAAAGATGCTTGATGAACGTATTTAACGTTTTGAAACTTTGAAGGCTGATTATCATTTATGAGAAATCAGCCTTTTTTATAATCTTCAAAAAATAAATCTCTCTATCATCAGGCGTTATTATAATACAACGATTGACATTCCCTTCAACTCAACTCCAACATTCTATCGAGTGATTTTTTTGCCTGTACCCGCACCTTTTCATCTATTTCGATTTGATACTGGTCATTACGAAGTGATGCAAGGGTATCTTCCAGAGTAATCTGGTTCATATGGGGACAGCGAACGCTGCACAGGCCAACAAACTCCTTATCAGGATTCTCGGCGGCAATGTTATCACTCATACTGCACTCGGTCAAAAGCAGAAATCGTTGAGAAGCTGAATCACCGACATGTTTGACCATTGCCGTTGTTGAACCGCTGAAATCGGAAGCCTCCACAACCTCTGGCGTGCACTCCGGATGCGCAAGGACTTCAACACCAGGGAACTGAGCCCTTACGCGCTTCACGTCATCTACTGTGAATTGCTCATGTACCTCACAGTGACCATCCCAGACCATCATCGATGGTTGCTCTTCAACAAACGATCCATTCGCTGTAATGACTTGCATACCCGTTTCCCTGGCTATATTTTTGGCCAAAAATTCGTCCGGCAGACAAATCACGCTGTTCGTACCAAGACTCTTAACAATCTTTACCGCATTGCTTGAGGTACAACAAACATCGGTCTCTGCTTTGACATCAGCATATGTATTGATATATGTGACCACAGGAATACCTGGATAGCGGGCTTTCAATTCTCTGACCTGTTCAGCTGTGATGCTTTCTGCGAGAGAACATCCGGCGAACTCAGCGGGCAACAGCACCATGCGATCAGGGTTCAATATCTTTGCCGTCTCCGCCATAAACCGAACACCGCAAAAAATAATCCGGTCTGCCGTCGTCTCCGCCGCAATCCGGCTGAGCCCCAATGAATCGCCGACATAGTCCGGGATACTGTGATAGAGAGCGGGTTCCATATAGTTATGCCCGAGGATGATGGCATTCTTTTCACGCTTTAATTTGTTGATCTCATACGCAAGTTCTGCTTTCAGCCTTATTTCAACATCCGGCACAATTCTGCCGACCTTCTCCTTTAGGAGTTTGTAGGTTTGATCAAAGGTGGTGGCTTCCTGAATGTTTTGCATATCTAACCCATTTTAATAAAATAAAAGGAGACACTCACAAGAGTATCTCCTTCTTAATTTGCCAATAACATCTGAATCCGGCAAAGAATTAGAAATTATTCTTTCTCTTCTTCTCCTTCCTCTTCCTCATCAGACTCTTCAGATTCTGCCGTTACCTCCTGGGCTTCTTTTTCGAGCAACTTGCTCTTGAGGTCTTCAAGACCAGACATTTCACCCAAGGTCAAAGCACCGGTTGTGGTTGAGCGGGAAGAACCGCGGGGTTCACTCTTTTTCTTCTTCGGTGGCTCCGGTTTGTTCTTTTGGCTTAGTTTCACATTGTGATTAGACTCGTCGATCTCAACGACATTAACTTTCACTTTCTCGCCTTCCTTGAAAGCATCGCTGAACTCCCCTTCGAACTCGGCTTCGCGGGTCGACAGGAATCCCTCGATTCCGTAGTCAATCTTTACGAAGAGGCCCTTATCCGTAATCTTTGTGATTTCCGACT
>DATFNI010000180.1:0-8452 GCA_035266485.1 Balneolales bacterium | reverse complement strand
GCCCACTTTCACGATATAATCGGCAGGATTGTTACTGCCGGCCCACCCTGAATTGACAAGAAAGAAGTCCTGTCTGCCCAGATTCAACACTTTGTTCTGGTTAAACGAGATATTGAAACTGGCATCCCAGGTAAAATCTTTCTTCTCGATGAGGTAGGTATTCAGTTGAAGTTCAAAACCATTATTACTCGTTGAACCCACGTTCTGAATCTGCGTGGTATAACCCGAGGTCGATGGTACAGCCACGTTAACCAATAGATTCTTGGTCTTGTTTCTATAGTAATCGGCATTCAGTTGAACCCGGCTCTTGAATAAAGACAGATCAATACCGATGTCCCTTGATATGTTGGCCTCCCATTTCAGATAGGGATTAGCAAGAGCCACCGATCCATAGGCCGTCCTGAGTTGATTTTCCAGGCCGTAGTAGTTGCTGCCGGTGGCAAACTGCGTCAGATACAAAAAGGAATCTATGCGGTTGTTCCCTGCTTCCCCGTAGCTCAATCGTAATTTCATGTCGGATACAAAGGATTGCAGCGACTGCATGAAGCTCTCCTGGGAAATACGCCAGGCCAAAGAAGCGGATGGGAAATAACCCCATTGACGTCCCGGTGCAAACACAGACGACCCGTCTGTTCGCATGCTCAGTGTAGCCAGGTATTTATCCTTATAATTGTAATTCAACCGGGTGAAGAAGGACAGGATACGTTGCATGTCTTCACTGGACGTTGGAGACGACTGCGCAAACCCCGTCGGAGGACTGGCCAGGTTCAAATTGCCTAACGCTTTCTCTGATGTGGTGAAATTTGGGAAGTAACGCTGAACAATACCTTCCGTTTGATACCGGTATTCGTAGGTCTCTTGTCCAATCAACAACTGGATGCTATTATTCTTATTGAAATCCCCTGTGAGCGCGCTGTTGTTGAAGGTCAGCACGTTTGAATTATCAAAGGTTGTATACGTATTGTTATTAACGGTAGCGATAGGCATCCCATTACCGTTTGCCCGTGAGTTGTAGGCAAGGCTGTCATCATATTGATTTGCGTTCCTCTGCTGATAATCGTAGCCCACGGTAGTGCGGAATGAAAGAAATTTGCTGATAGCCAAATCTGCAGTACCACTCAGCCCGGCGACTGTCTGGTCTTGCTTTTTGTACTCAGACTGAATGAGAAGCAACGGATTCACCAGATAGAGTCCGTTGGCATTGGTATTGTCAACCAGACTTGCATCATAATACTCTATGGATTGCCCGGGAGACAGATAGGGCACAAAACGAACGGCTTGCCGGAGAAAATTCGTACTGCTGCTGCCCGGATTTGAGGTCCCCGCACCATCAATTGACTGACTGTTGAACCGGACATTGAAGCCAACTTTAAACCGGTCACTTACCTGGTGATTCAGACGGAAATTGATCAGTTTTCGATTATAACCCGAACCTTCCATGATGGCAGGTGTCTCGTTATCCGTCAGACTCAGGTTTACCTGGGTTTGAGCATTGCCGCCCGTTATATCGATATTGTGAGATTGAACCACAGCGGCACGTCCGAATACCTGATTCTGCCAGTCAACTGCCGGAGCCTGTTTGTATTGGGACAAATCGTTCCAGGTACCGAATGTTTGTACGAAATTACTAAGGCCCTGTGAGCTGCCCTGCGTGCGCTCATATTGGTATAACACATAGTTGTACGGATCCATGACATTGAGTTCCTTGGCCATCTGCTGAACACTGACGTATCCGTTATAACTAACCGTGGTCCGTCCTCTCCGACCACCTTTTGTAGTGATGATAACAACCCCATTGGCACCGCGGGCACCGTAAATAGCTGTGGCTGAAGCATCCTTGAGGACATCAATGGATTGGATATCTTGAGGTGATATTGTGGAAAGAGCGTTATCTACAATCATGCCATCCACGACATACAATGGTGAGTTATCCTGAGTGATCGATCCACCACCCCTGACTCGGATCATTACCTGGGCATCGGGGGAACCTTCTGAACCGGTCACCTGCACCCCTGCCAAACGCCCTGCCAATGCTTCCGCCGCCGAGGCAGAATTAACCGGAATATCCTTCAATTGTCTGGCACTTACCGACGACACCGAGGCTGTCAGGTCTTTACGTCTCACCGTGCCATATCCAACAACAACCAGTTCCTGCCCTTCAATCGCTTTTTGTCGAAGAGAGACATTAATTTTTGAGCGTCCGTTTACAAGTATCGTTCTTGAGATATAACCGATATATGTATATACAAGGGTATCTTTCCCACTCGGAATATCCAGGGTGTATTCGCCGTTGGCATTTGTTGCTGTTCCGATTGTAGTTCCTTTCACAACTACGTTTACCCCTGGCAAGGCTTCCCTTGTACTCGAATCCGTGACCTTCCCGCTGACAGCAAATTGAATCTTATCGCCCGAATTAAGTTCAACCTTGCTCTTGGTCACGCTAGCCTTGAGAACTGCAAAGGAGTGGCTGTTTAAACGCACCACACGCACAGGAAAGCCACTAAAAATATCCTTCGCGGCTTGCAAAGCGTCATCCGGAATCGTTTTGTCATACTTCACACGTTTGCCATCAAGGGAACCGCTTTCGTAAAGAAAAACAATTCCATAATGATTCTGCAACATTTGCACAGCATCGTGCAGCGGCAAATCATAGAGCATATTATTGTAATAGTCTGAGCTATTAGCGAGAAAAGTTCCAGGCAATTTGTCTCTTTGATTAGCTGGTTTTTGGGCAGATGCAACGAACGGCATCAATCCCAAAAATACAACAGAAATCATAACCTGTAACGAGTTACGCTTCATCCTTACTCCTGTTCCTGTTTGGTGTTATTGTGAAATTTTCCGACATATACCGTATCCCGTGACACGTGCATCGGAATACTCAGCACGTTTGACACAACCTTTATCATGTCAGCCAATCCACCCCGGTCGACCCCTCCACTGAGTTCTTTGCGAAGCAATGCTGAATCACACACGACGACTGGTGCGCCATAAAAATTTCTGATATCGTTGATAAAAGTTCGCAGCGGGGTATGATAGAAGTAGAGTGTCTTTGTAGTCCACGATGTATAAACCCGTGTATTTACCTCCCTGACTGTCATACGATGATCACCGGAAGTAATGGTGGCCATTTGTCCGGGTTTGAGTTGTACAGATCTTAACTGCCCCGAAGGCCAACTCGGTGTGACATTTACGATGCCACGCTTTAGTACGACAGTCATCTGATTATTAAATGTCGAGACATTGAAGGCGGTACCGATATCCCGAACCGTTCCAAAACTAGTCACGACATCAAATTTTACGTTCCCATCCTGTTGCGTCTCAGCTATATCGAAGTATGCCTGGCCTTCCAGTCTTACTTTCTTGATTTTTTCCCTCAACCAATCGCTTTTATGTATCAGGCGGGAATTGGGGGAGAGTATAATTTTTGAACCTTTGGAGAACGCGAAAATCTTTTGCTGCCTGTAACCGGTGGTTACTGTTACATCAGCAATGTCAGGGTGTTTGCTATAGGCTTTTCGACTTTGCGAAATCAATCGATACCCGATAGCTGCCAGCGACACAAAACAGAGGACGACAGCATAACGGATAAGAACACGGGATCTAAAGTTCTTCCGCCCAATCGAGGGGCCCGAAAAAGAACGTACCCGATTGACCCTATTTAACTGACCGTAAAATCGTCTCCATCTCTTGTCAACGGACAGGCTATATGCAGGTACAAACCGGAGTTCATGCAACAGTTTGTATGCCTGCATGAAGGCTTCCTTGTGTTCAGATGACTCGTCAGACCATCGCTTCCACTTCTCCTGCTCACGCCGGGAAGCGGTACCATAAACATAGTGATGAAATGACTCATCCCCCAGTAAATAATTGATTAAACGGTTTACTTTCTCCAAGCGAAGAACAGACTTTGGGTTTTTTAATACTTTTAACTCTTTAATAGAGACGCGCCGATTGCAATTGTCCCTGTTACCGGTAAAATTTTTTAAAAAAATTATTGCGTGGACGCCAGTAAAATGGCTAACAATAGCAACATTTTGAGATGAGGGGCTCTGTTTAAAATGATAATTTTCAATCTTATCAGAGCTTCCGACATGTAATTCCTGACGGTATGTCCCTTCAATCCCATTATTTGAGAAATTTCCTCGTAATCCATCCCGTTTACAAAATGAAGATAGATCACCTCCCTCTTTTGTACCGGTAACATATTAATAGCATCGGCTATAATCCGGCGCTGCTCCAGATCATTTTCTGAAGCAATCATAATATCGAGGGCAGAAAACCGGATATCAGGTTGTGCCTCAGTATGATATGTTTCCAGATTTATTTCTTTATGTTCTTTACCCTTTAACCGGATCAACCTGCGTCGAAGCGATATAATCAGGTATGTGGTTATCGATGCGGCGGGCTTTAACCGTTCCCTGGTTCGCCAGATTGTTGCAAATACATCCTGAATGGCATCTTCAACGATCTCATCGTCATTGATCAGCTTTCTGCCATAGTTATATAGACGAATGTATTGTTGTTTAAATAACTCGGCTAAAGCTTCCTCATCGCCCTGACATAATCTTTGCCAGAGTAACGACAGACGATTCCGATCAATATGCTGGGAATGTTTGTTATCCATCATACGTCTAAAAAACTTTTCCTCCGAAGACGCCATTCTTTATGTAAGTGGCTGGATGGAACCACTGTTCATGCTGTTAAAACTTCAGAAAGGGCTGACCCTCTTATATAAAAACCACTCCAATTTAAGTTCTGCCTAGAACTTTTTGAAGTTAGCACATTATCGCGTACGGAAAAACACAATCAGAACAAGTTTTTTAAAAAAAAATCTTTTTTTGCTTTTCCTTTAAAATAAGCTTAACGATGCAGATTCCTGCCAGAGGCATCAAATTTTACTTCTTCATTCCACTCTCTCTTAAGAACTCTGTACAGATAATGATCGATGTATTTTCCCTCACTAAATTCAACTTCGGACAGGCGCGCTTCCTGTCGGAACCCCAGCCGTTCGGCCACCTTCCGACTCCGATCGTTCTCTACGGCACACTGTATTTCAATCCTGTTCATTCCCAGCCCGGTGAACGCGTAATCTATAAGCGCCTCACACGATCGCGTTACAAATCCTCTGCCTTCCCATCGCTGATCGATCCAGTATCCAAGGGCACAGGCATGATCGGCGAGATGTAACCCCTGGAATCCAACCAAACCGATGATCTTCTTATCGTGAATAACACCAAGTTGAAATCCGGGATGGTTGCTTTTTTGATTTTCAGAATCCGACAATTCCTCGAACAGACGCCTGTTCTGATCGATAAAATACTGGGTGGCTGCCAGCGTCGTCATATTAATGATCCACCGCTCCCAGTTTTTGAGATGCTCACGGTTTAATGAAACCAGATGGAATAATTCCACTGTCTGTGTTCTCTCGAACAAACGAAGGGAAGTATTCGTATCAACCGGGATATTCATTTTGCGACTTCGGTATGCAACAGCGTTTGATATAACGACCTGGATCTGTCAATAAGTTCTTCCATAGATGCATCATTTACAATGATGTAATCGGCATAAATGCGTAGTTGTTTAGGATCAGCCTGGCGTTCCATTCTGGCCTTTACCCGTTCAGAATCTGTCTCATCCCGGATACTAACCCTGACAATTCGTTCTTCTTCCGGGGCTTCGACCAATATGATCACATCCAAATGTTCGGGGCGACCTTCATTGAGCAGAAGCGCCGCTTCTTCAACAAACATCCGGAATCCCTCATCTTCCGCTTCGGTTGCCATCCGTTTTACCTCATCCTTCACCCGCGGATGAACCAGCCTGTTCAATTCTTCAACACGTCCCTTATGAAAGGCTTCCCATGCAAGATATTCACGATTCAATTGCCCCTTTTTGTCATAGGCATCATCTCCGAATACTGACTTTATTGCATCACGTAATTTCACATCGTGGGTCATCAGTTCTTTGGCAAGTTCATCGGCATAGACTACCTTCGCACCTAACGATTCCCATATCCGGCAAATCGTCGTTTTGCCGCTCCCAATTCCACCCGTGATGCCTGCTTTAATCATATCAAGAGTACTTAGGAGTACTTCAAACCAGGGTATTTCGCTTTTCTGCTTCCGCGGTTTCCGGATAGTCTGTTGTATAATGTAGTCCCCGGCTCTCGCGTCGCTGCATGGCAGAACGTATGATGAGGTACGCGACAGCGATCATGTTCCTCAGTTCACACAGAGGCACACTGACTCTGTTGCGTTCATAAAAATCTTCAACCTCATCGTAGATTAATTTGGTCCTGCGAAAAGCCCGCTCGAGGCGATGAGTGCTTCTCACGATACCCACGTAATCCCACATGATCTGTTTCAGTTCCAGCCGGTTGTGCGAGATCAGGATCCATTCATCGGTATCAAAGGTACCGGTGGCATCCCATTCGGGAACATCACCCGTGCCCGATGCCGTTTTAACATATTCAATCGCAGCGACAGCCGCGTGATCCGCAAAGACAGCAGCCTCAAGCAGGCTATTGGAAGCCAGCCTGTTTGCTCCATGAACACCGGTACATGCCACCTCACCGCAGGCCAGCAATCCGTTTATGGTAGTTCTTCCATCCAGATCTGTCAGAACACCCCCACACTGATAGTGGGCCGCCGGAACGACCGGTATAAATTCTTTTGTGATATCCAGACCGAACTGAAGGCACGTGTTGTAGATATGCGGGAAACGTGATTTGATGTCACCCGAATCGAGGTGAGTTACATCGAGGAAGACGCAGTCGTCGCCGGATTTCTTGAGCTGGTCGTCGATGGAACGTGCTACAATATCGCGAGGCGCAAGATCAGCACGTTCATCATACTGCTTCATGAAAGCTTCCCCCTTCTTATTCTTCAATATCCCTCCATGACCACGCACCGCTTCCGAGATCAGAAATGAGCTGGCGTCGGGGAGGCATAAAGTGGTGGGATGAAACTGGAAGAACTCCATGTTCGCCACTCTCGCCTTGGCCCGGTAAGCCATTGCCACACCATCACCGGTGGCCACATCCGGATTTGTGGTATGCAGGTACACCTGACCCGATCCGCCGGAAGCCAGCAATGTTGCCCGTGCAAGGTATACATCAACACGATTGGCCTCAATATCGAGGATGTAGGCACCAAAACAGTGAATATCCTCATCATATCGGGTAACACGCCTGCCAAGATGATGTTCCGTTATCAGCTCTACGGCAAAGTGATGTTCAAACATGCTGATATTCGGATGCTCATGGACACGATCGAGCAATACCCGCTCGATTTCATGACCGGTGGTATCCTTGGCATGAACGATGCGATTTGCGGAATGCCCCCCTTCCCTGCCCAGATCCAGGCTTCCTTTGTTGGAGTGCGTGAATTGAACACCCATCTCAATCATCTCACGGACCTTGCCCGGACCTTCACGTACAATCTGTTCTACGGCCTCGCGGTTGCATAGTCCGGCACCGGCAATCAGGGTATCCTCGACATGTTGCCGGACACTGTCATCCGGCAACATAACTGCAGCGATTCCACCCTGAGCATAATTGGTATTCGCCTCGGATTTCTCCTTTTTTGTGATAATGCAGACCCGGCCATGATCCGCCACCTTCAGGGCGTAACTTAGTCCGGCAGCACCACTGCCTATGATCAGAAAATCGTATTCGTGTTTCATTCACTCATCAGGTAAGCTTTGATGAAATCGTCCAGTTCCCCATCCATCACAGCACTTACATTGGACGTTTCATGTTCAGTGCGGTGGTCCTTGACCATATTATACGGATGCATCACATAGGACCTGATCTGCGATCCCCACTCATTCGCCTTCTTCGTCGATTCAAGTTCGCTCCGTGCCGCATCGCGTATCCGTTGCTCCAGTTGATACACGCGCGATTTGAGCATCTGCATGGCCTTCTCACGGTTCTGCAACTGGGAACGCTCCTGCTGACATTCGGCAACGACGCGTTCGGATGATCCATCCGACAGTTTCCCTGTCCATATAAGCCGAACACCCGTCTCAACCTTGTTCACGTTTTGTCCGCCCTTGCCGCTCGAGTGGAAACGCTGTAGCTCGACGTCATCGGGGTTCAGGTCGATCTCGATGTTGTCATCGACCACGGGATAGACAAATACCGAACAAAACGAGGTATGACGCCTGGCATTACTGTCAAAAGGCGATATCCGAACCAGCCGGTGAACCCCTGTTTCCGCTTGCAGGTAACCATAAGCGGATTTGCCTTTAAACTCAATGGTAGCACTTTTAATACCGGCCACCTCTCCCGGTTGCAGCTCCAGGGTGTTGACAGCATATCCGTTTCGTTCCCCCCAACGTACATACATACGATATAACATCTGGGCCCAATCCTGGCTTTCCGTACCACCGGCACCGGGATTGATGGTCAGGATGGCATCACGGTGGTCATCCTCGCCCTGAAGCATAT
>DATFNI010000179.1:0-17846 GCA_035266485.1 Balneolales bacterium | reverse complement strand
CACGGGATATTCAAATATGGGGTACGAACGGATATGAATTACCACATCCAAATGCTGACCCCAGACCGTCGTTTTCACAAATTCCCATCATTGTACATGGGGAATCCGATGGCAAATTCGATGACAGCGACTACATCTTGTTCTATGGCAATAGCCCGAATCAAAATATCTTTGATACCACTACACACTACTGGCATCACAAACTGAATCCCTACAGTACGAAAAATTATGTTTTTTTGACGATCGGATCGCAAGCAGGCGAACGTCTTCATGCGGTCTCGGCTTCCGGTAGTGGATCAACTATCACGATGTTTCAGGATTTTCTCTGGAAAGAAGATGAACTTCATAAGTCTGAAGCGAGTATCAAATCGGGCACCCAGTGGCTGGGGCAGTTATTTACCAATGAGACGTTTAATAACCAACAAACGATATTTAATGACACGCTTCCCGGTTTACCTGCCACCGGCCCGATGCAGGTCCTTGTTCAGTTTGCCGCAAAGTCGCAGGCTACCTCTTACTTCACTGTCAATGCCAACAGTGCAAACCTCGGACAGGTTAGCATTGCCCCCATACTCGACTACAATGGCGACACCGGCTATTCGGCTTACGAGTCATCACTCAGCCGGTCTCTGTCGAATGCCTCTTTCAACAACGGAATTATAAAGCTTGATGCCACCTTCGCAAGCGGATCAACGAGTGCCAACGGATGGCTGGACTGGATCGAACTGACTGTCCAGAGGACACTTACAGCGAAAGATGGACGATTGCTGTTCTACTCTCCCAATAACGGTCAGAGCAGCGATGTCGCCAACTATATGCTCAGCGGTTTCAGCAGCCAGCCCGTGGTCATGGATATCACGAATCCCGTGCAACCCACGTTGCTGAATGTTCAGCAGTCCGGCAATGATTATTCGGTCGACTGGCACGCTGATAGTGGACGAATGCTCATCGCACAGACTAATTACTATACTCCGGAAGACGGTACTGAAATACCCAATCAAAATCTTCACGGGATTACTGATTATCCGGATTATATCATCGTTACTGCTCCTGAATTTCTGAGCGAAGCAAATGCGATTGCCGCTTTCCATAAAAAGAATGATGGGTTCCGTCCATTAGTAGTGACCCAGGAACAAATATTCAACGAGTTTTCAGGCGGTGTACCTGATGTGTCGGCGATTCGTGATTTCATGCGGTATTTATACGTCAGGGCGGGTACCGATGCAAGCCGGCTTCCCAGGTATCTCCTTCTGTTCGGTAATACGACGTACGACTACAAAGGGATCATAAAAAATGCCGCCGAGAAAAATTATGTATTCACTTTCGAAAGCAATGAGTCGCTTCAGAGAATCAATACATACGCCAGTGATGATTATTATGGTTTGCTCGACCAAAATGAGGGAGCATGGCCACCCAATGATACCGGTGAACTGCTCGACATCGGCATCGGCAGAATTCCCGTTGAAACAGAAGCTGATGCCAAGGCAGCAGTACAGAAAATTGAGACGTACAGTAATCCGGCGAATAACGGTGATTGGAAAACACTGTTCTCCTTCGCAGCCGATGATGACTACCCCAATCCACTCGATAACCGTGACCTTCATGTATTAAATGCCGATTCAACATCAGTCATCGTGACAAATTCCGATAACGGACTGCACCTTAACAAGATCTATGAATTCAGTTACCCTGTTGAGAACACAACGGCAGGAAGACGTATTCCGGGTGCAACCCAGGCGTTTATCAATAGTGTAAATGATGGCGAACTGGTTCTGAATTATTCCGGACACGGAGGAGATCAGGTATTGAGCGATGAGCGACTCTTCGTCTCCGATTATACCAACCAGTTTTACAATAAAAATAAACTGGCAATTTTCGTGACGGCAACATGTTCTTTCGGCCGCTATGATGATACCGATCAGCAGTCGGGTGCCGAGATTACCCAGCTCTACCCGGACGGAGGGATGATCGCTGCATTTACCATGACTCGCGTTGTTTATACCAGTGACAATCCATACACACTAAATTTTGGCATCAACAGGATCGTCACTCAGTATATGTCTACACGGGATGAGGCAACCGGAGAACCACGCCGGCTTGGAGATATTTACCGGCTCACAAAGATAACCGGTATTGCCGGACCCAGTTTCAACAGTAGAAAATTTATCCTTCTTGGTGATCCGGGCCTTAGAATTGGTCTCCCCGACAAAAAAATCCGACTCGACAGGGTTAATAATGTTACCCAGCTTTCCGACACTACAATCAATTTACGGGCACTTGATAAAGTTCAGATTGCTGGCGATGTTCTGAATTATGATCAATCTGTTGCGACTAACTTTAATGGTACGGTTTTTGTTCAGGTTTATGATGCCAGCCGTTCCGTCAAACTTCCCTACAGAAGCTGGATGCAATACGGCTGCTATCTGAAGAACTGCAGTTATAATGTCCGCACAGATGTACTTTTCAGTGGTCGTGCATCCGTTACCGATGGGCATTTTAAAGCTGACTTCATTCTACCGAAAGATATTTCTTATTCGGGCCGGAGAGGCAGGATGACGTTTTATGCCACATCCGGCACTGTTGATGCTTCCGGTGAATATGACCGCTTCACACTTTCCGGGAAAAATCCAAATGCCGTCAATGACGATGCTGGTCCGGCAATCGCAATGTATCTCAATGATAAATCCTTCCTCAACGGAAGCCTTGTAAATCAATCGCCGGAGTTGGTCGTTAATCTCTCTGACCCGTCGGGTATTAATACTACCGGCAATGGGGTTGGACATGATCTGACCGCTCAGCTGACCAGTCCGAATCAACCTGATCAGACAATCGTTTTAAACAATTTTTATACGAGTAATCTCAACAGTTACACAAGTGGAAAGATTCAGTACCGGTTCAATAATCTCCCGGAAGGAAACTATCACCTGAATCTAAGAGCCTGGGATGTGTATGATAATCCCTCGCAAACAAGTATCTCTTTTAAAGTGGCGAACAGTGACCACCTCACGATCCGTCGCGTTTACAACTTCCCAAATCCGATGAATAATGAAACCCGCTTTATCATAGAGCACAATGAGCCGGGTGTACCGTTGGATATTCACATCCGGATCTACACACTAAGCGGACATCCGGTAGCACACATCGACCGGGATGGCCTGATAACGGATGCTCCCTATGCCAGTATTCAATGGTCGGGAAGGGACGACGACAACGACCGGCTGGCCACGGGAACCTATTTATATACCGTAACGGTGAATGCCCAGACCGATTCGGGGAAACAATCACAAAGCCGGATCGACAAACTGGTCATTATTCACTAGAACGATGATTATTCTAAATAAACAAAAACCAAGCAACAGCACGTACATCATGAAAACGACAATAAAATATCTGCTTGCAATATCTGCAGTGGTTCTGCTCAGCATGCCTGTAATGGCGCAGGTCAGTGCAACCGCAGTCCCGTTTTTGCAGATTGAGCCGGACTCACGGGGCGCCGGTATGGGAAATGCGAATGTGGCTATCGCAGATAACGCATATGCCATCTTCTGGAACCCGGCTGGATTAGCTTACCAGAAGGGAAATCAGATAAGCATCACGCACTCTAACTGGCTGCCAAAATTCCATACCGACCTGTTCTACGACTACCTGGTTGGTAAGTACTATGTCGATGGCATTGGTACCTTCGGTGGTGGGGTCACCTTCCTGAACCTGGGGAAACAAACCAGAACTGACGAGCAGGGTAACACCATCGGTGACTTCCGCAGCTACGAACTAGCGGCCGGCATCTCCTACGGCTTTAAGGTCAGCAAGAACTTCGCCCTGGGTACCGGCATGCGGTACATCTATAGCGACCTGGTGCCTACCGGAACGGATGTTGGCGGACAGCAGGCCAAAAACGGAACCAGCGTAGGGTTTGACATCGCCGGTCTCTACCGTACCGATGTCTTTCACGTTCTGAACCGCAGGGCACGATTCAGCGCAGGCGCTAACCTGTCGAATATCGGCCCCGCTATCCAGTATACCGATAACCCTCAGAAAGACCCGCTGCCGACGGAACTGCGTGTCGGATGGGCTTACACCATGGAACTTGATCAGGATGGCTATAACACGATCACGATCGCCAATGATATTTCCAAGATAATGGCACGTAAGGACACTACCGGCCGCAGCATGGGCATCCTCGATGGCATCTTCAATTCATGGGGACCCTACACCCGCTTTGATGGCCAAAATTATGTGACTCTCTCGCTCCTTGACCAGCTCATGATCGGTACCGGAATCGAATACTGGTATAACAACCAGTTTGCGATAAGAACCGGGTATTACTATGAATCACCGAAGAATGGCGGGCGACAATACCTAACCTTCGGCGCCGGTTTGCGATATAATATATTTGGTGTAGATTTCAGCTACATTTACACCATCAAACAGGATAATCCGCTTGCGGATACGATACGATTTTCGCTACTCCTGAATTTTTAAAGTATTAATTCACATGACGGCTTGAATGGGAATTGCTTGGTTTTTAAGCAGAAGCAGGGTTTCCCTAGTCCTGCTTCTGCTTTTTTTTACAGTTACGAATGTACGGGCTCAGATAGTTCCTCATCTTGTCTATCAATCCCACCCTTACAAAGATGAAACGAACCAGACTATCAGAGGTACCGGCACCCTCACAATAGTGGCTGTGATGGTTGATTTTCAAAAGGACGATAATCCTTACACCAGCGGCAACGGATTATTTAACACGTCAATCGTTGATACCAATGCATCCAGTTACTTCTCTGCCAAAGATGTAAAGATTGATCCCCTGCCGCATAACCGTGCATATTTTGAAGCGCATCTCAAATTTGCACAGAATTATTTCGAGACCGTTTCAGGCGGGAAACTGAAGGTCAATTATCTCTTGTTGCCGAAAATTTATCAGCTGAATAATAAGATGGCGGCCTATAGTCCCCTTGGCAATGACAACTCTCAGGATTATAAACTTGCTGATCTGCTGAACGACACATGGACTGCGGTGCAGCAATCCGGTGGCTTTGACACAAGCGGGCTCGATCCCAACCATACGATCTTTGTGATTTTCCATGCAGGAACCGGCCGCGAATTTGATTTCCGTGGCACGGCTCTTGATCATACTCCACAGGACATCCCATCTATTTTTCTTGATCATAACACTATCTCAAACCTACTCAAACAGCCCGGATTTACAGGCTTCCCAATCGGAAACAGCGGTTTTCATATCACAAATTCAGCAATTATCCCTGAAACGGAATCACATCTTGCAACCGATATTGCCGGGACCCGCTACCTGGTCGAATTCTCAATAAACGGACTTCTTTGTGCCACGATCGGCAACTACCTGGGTCTACCTGACCTCTACAATACGAAAACCGGTAATTCGGGCATCGGCCAGTTTGGGTTGATGGATCCATCAAGTTTCTTTGCTTACCAGGGCCTGTTCCCTCCGGAGCCGTCGGCATGGGAAAAAATCAGGCTTGGATGGGCTAACTCTTTTAATGTCTCTCTGAATGATACGACACCCATAAAACTGCCTGCTTCTTCTCTTCACGAACCCAATAGTGTGGCTCGTTATAACATCTCACGGGATGAATATTTCCTGGTTGAAAACAGATACCGTGATCCTTCCCAAAAAGGTCTCGACCTGACCATCCAGCAACCGAATGGTTCCGTTACGGTACAGCATATCGGTGATAATGATGCTTATTTTAACAATTCCTATCCGGATAGCATCATAGCACAGATAAAAGCCGGAACCGTGGTTGGCGTAAACGACTACGACTGGGCACTGCCAGGAGGCGTAGACGCTGGTCCGGACAATGAGGTGGGCACCAACGACGACCGGCTCCTGATGGGCGGGCAGTTGATCTGGCACATCGATGACGGGGTGATTCGCACCCAGGAAGCCAATGACGCCATCAATAATAACCCCGACCGCAAAGGTGTAAACTTGATGGAAGCCGATGGTTCTCAGGATATTGGCCGGAATATCCCAAACCTTTTTTTCCAGGATGCCGCCTCCGGTACACCCTATGATTTTTGGTGGAAAGGGAACAACGCTTCTGTTATCACCCAGGCAGGCGACACCCTCAGATTGTATCAAAACCGATTTGCTGACGATACTCATCCGAACAACCGCAGCAACACCGGGAGCCCGACGTTCTTTGAGTTTTATGATTTCTCAAATACCCGGTTGGTTGCCACATTCAGAGCCAAACCGGCATCATCAGGCTGGTTCAGTAAAGAGGCCCTGAATCCCTCCTCACCTCTTCCTGATGGTACCGGAAATAATCCGAAAGGGAATAACGCTTATCCACTTGGACTCCGGATTTATTCCTCGCCAACAGACACCTTTCTGATTGTGCCTTCCTACAAGTCGGTCTATGCCGTCGGATTATCCGGCAATCAGAAAGATAAACTGACCGATTTCCAATTCCCCTACCCCAGCCAACCCCTCATTGACGGACAACTCGTTCTGGGAAGGGAATCAGGAACGGGCAATCATCCTGCCGAAGCCTGGCAACCGGCCAACGGACAGTGGGCGATGATATGGGAAAATAAGGACGTCACATCGGTTCCGGCACTCATCAGCTCTGAAAACGGGGACACGCTGCAGGTAGATCTTACCGGCAAAGGGATGCTCGCTTCGGATGGAAGCACTGTTATCAGAAACATCCAGGACCAGCGGTCTAAAAAGATTAGCGGGACATTTTCATCAATAGAAGATGGTTCCCTCTCTCTCTCTGATAACAGCTACAACGAAAGCCTGTCCAACAGCAACCGTCTGTACACTGGTGCTGTTCAAATCAACGCCACAACATCTGCCTTTTTTGCCTTGCTCGATAACAGCTTTCAATACATAAGCCTGAAGCAAAACTCCGACTTGTTCCAGTCGTCCCGGACATTACAACCCGTTGAGGGAGTGTCGCTTGACTGGCCGGCCCTGACCGACTTCAACGACGACGGTACCATGGATCTCGTTTATGTGAACAAGACTGATAACACTTTGGAGGCCCTGAACCCGAACGGCTCTTTCTTGAATTCATTCCCGTTATCTGCTCCTGCCGGATCACATTTTGTTGGAACGCCTCTGATTGTAAACCTGGATGGAAACAGCGGTTCTGATTTGCTTGTTGGAGCTACGGACAGCATCTCGTACGTTATTCATGGTTACAATCCTCAAATGCATGAACTTCCCGGTTTTCCACTTTATGTGGGTGGATTGTCTGACTCTACCCATTCACCGGTCGAGCCTGTCTTTTTTGATCACACACTTTATGCGGTGAGTCCTGCCGGAGATGTCAAAGCATGGTCATTCCCGAAATCCGGCGAGCCATTATGGGGGTCACTTTATGGAAACGGGAAATACAACAAAGTGTATTCTTTCGAGCTGGGAAAACCGGCCGTTACGGGGACTGCCGCCCTCTTAAACGTCAATGAAACCTACAACTGGCCCAATCCGGCTAATGAATTAACTCATTTACGGGTGCAGACCAGCAAATCTGCCGATGTCACCATTACGATCATCACAATGACCGGCCGCATGCTCTACCAAAAACACTTGCGAACCAGCGCAGGCGTTCCGTCAGAGATACAACTGACGACCAGTCAGTGGGGCAGCGGTGCCTACTATGCCCGTGTTCATGCAACGGATGGGTCTCGTTCCGGCAGTAAACTGGTTAAAATCGCTGTGATACACTAATGCAATGTAAGGTTCGAAACATATTATTTTTAACACTCGGCATAACGGTATTTGTCGGATTATTGGGGCAACCTGCGCAGGCACAGGAGAGTCCGTTTGATTACAGTTACCCGTATAATAACCTGAAGTGGTACACGATACAGAGCCCTCACTTCCTGGTTCATTTTCAAAAGGGAAACAGCCGGTCGGCCCAGGTAGTGTCGCGGGTCGCCGAAGAGGTTTACGGGCCCATCACCTCGCTTTATCATCACAAACCCGACACCAGGATCAGCATCGTCCTGCACGACCGCGAGGATTATTCAAATGGGGCCACCTATTTCTTCGACAACATGATTGACATTTGGGTCCCTGCGCTTAATATGCCGCTGAGAGGTACCCACGACTGGTTCCGCAATGTGATCACGCACGAGTTTACCCACATGGTTGAGATACAGGCCGCCATGAAACGTAACCGGCGTGTGCCGGCTCTCTATCTTCAGTGGCTTTCCTATGAGAACGTTCGTCGCCCGGATGTGCTTTACGGCTATCCGAATGGTGTCATTACGATGCCTTTCGCAAGCGTCTCCATCCCCTCCTGGTTTGCCGAAGGCACCGCACAATTTCAACGTGAAGGCCTTCATTACGATTTTTGGGATAGTCAGCGCGACATGATTATCCGCACCCGAGCCCTCAGCAATAAGCTGCTCTCCCTTGTGCAGATGGGCACGTTTAGCTCAAAAACAAGTATAGAACGGGAGGTGGTCTATAACCAGGGTTTTGGATTTACCCGATACCTTGCGTACAGGTTTGGAGAAAACGTACTCTACAAGATTACCCACGCCCTATCCGAAAAAGGGGTTAACGATATATCTAAAGCGCTGAAAGATGCCACGGGAATCGATGGATATACGCTATATGATCAATGGGTGGATACCCTCAAAACCGGGTATCAGGATGCAATCCGCAATCTGAAGTTCTCAAAGAGCGACACGCTTGAAAAAGGTGGTTTCTACAATCTTTCTCCACAATTTTCGCCAGACGGCAATCGACTGGCGTATCTGTCCAACAAAGGCCTGGATACCTATAACGTGAGCCTGTATCTCCGGAATTTGGCCGACAGCTCCTCCTCTTCAATTCTGACTGATGCCTTGCATCTCCGGGAAACACGCGACAACACCGACTCCTACGGATTCCCGATCCGCCCAAAAATAAAACCGGATGCCGCAAATTTTTCTTTCTCCCCTGACGGTACGCGGATAGCTTACAGCCAGCATACCAATAACCCTTATGGTGAATATTACCAGGACATCTTCATTTACAACCTGAAGACACACAAGAAGCAACGATTGACTCACAGTGCCCGGATAAGTCAGCCTGACTGGTCCCCGGATGGACATAATCTTGTAGCTGTTCAGCAGCACGACGAATCGCTGAACCTCGTGATGCTGGATACCAGAACCGATTCAATCCATACCCTGCTGGCTTCGAATGACGGAGAACAATTTTATAACCCGGTCTGGTCAAAAGATGGCAAGTCGATCTATTACGGTGCCTCGAACGAGGGTTCAAGGAGTATTTACCGGTATGATATGAAATCGGGGAAAGCTGCCCCGCTTCTTCTTAGTGATTCAAATGCACTGGATTACCGGGATCCCTGTCCGGGACCGGATGGCAAATACCTTTATTATTCATCAAACCCGGATGACATCTTCAACATATACAGGATGAACCTCAAAACCGGCGAGAAAGAACAGATAACCAGCGTTTTAGGCGGTGCCTTTGAACCAACAGTCAATAAAAAAGGAGAGCTGGCTTATTCGGAGTATACGGCCGATGGGTTTAAGATATCGCTCACGAAAATTCCCAAAACCGATCCTTCATTCGGCACATACCATAAACCACCGCTCTCTCATGTAAGGACACCCGCAAATGCCAATTACACGTTTCTGAATCACTTTGATGACACCAATTTGAAAACCCTCCCAAAAAATGTGATGGCAGTGGCGGATACCGGGATCTACAGGTTCAACATCGATACACGAGGGGAAACCGATCATCGTTCTCTCTACTCCTACCACGACGTATTTACCTCTTTCAGCTTCTTTCCGGTTTTGAGGTTTGACAACTATGCCCGTCCAAAAGGTCCGAATGGCAAGCTTATCACGCATGGTGAATTCGGACGACTTGGTCAGAACCTGTGGCGTGACAGCAAGGTAGGTTTTTACATGTCATCTCATGATGTACTCAACCGGTTTTCATTATACGGCGGGGCGCTCTTCGGTTTGGGATCGGTGGGAGCATCAGGCATCGGCGACTTCTTCTCCCCCGCCCGGTTAATGGATCTGGACCGTGATCTTTTCCTCATTACGGAATACAAGGGTTTGCCATTCATCAAAAAAAGATGGTCTCCGACAGTTTCCGTTGAACTTTACAGTCTTCGGCGAAATGTCAAAAACGGGCTGTCAATCCAGGAGTTTCCAAGTGTATCGGAGTTGCCTGACACCACAAAAGTGGATATTGCCTACGATATCTGGGAAGCTGATTTTTATCTTCGAAGTAAAATCGACCAGTGGAATATGGTAGAGCTGGGTGCCACTTACTCACCATATACGGTTACTACCAAATCATTTTATTCAAAAGAATACCAGTCCTATCTGTCCAGCAATTCATCCCAGTATTACATTGGCGCCGGACTCACGGCAGCCTATATTTTCGACCTCGATCAACCTTACCGGAATGATGACATCGCACCCATCGGCATCAAAGGTGAAATCCGCTATCGGTACCAGCCAAGCAAACTGTTGAACAATTACGATATCAAAAATGGCATCCTGCTGCCCAGCTACAAAACCTACCGGAATCATTCAGTTGAGGCCAATTTGCGATGGGGTTTCCGTGCCCTGGGCGAGACTGTTGATCTGAAAACCCGCTTCTTCACCTATTTCAACAATCCGAATGATTACTTTTTCCAGGATTATATTGGTGGTTTCACCGGAATGCGCAGTTATCCTTATTTTGCAGTTGGTGGCAATACAACAGCATATGCTACAGTAGCTTACAATGTTCCACTCATAACCGGCATTAATAAACAGGTGGGACGTTATACTCTTGATAAATTATATGGACGGTTTTTTATGGAAGCTGGCAACGGATGGCGGGGCCCGTTGGATATCGGTAACAACCTGAAAACGGGTATCGGTGCCGAACTGCGTTTGAGTATGAATTCCAGTTACCTGTTCCCTTCCAGGTTTTTCATCAGCGGTGCCTACGGTTTAAACAAATTCAACGTAAATTTACCTGATGGGTTTATCACCAATACCGGTACGAATAAGGTATCCTATGGGCATCGTATACTCTTTTATTTCGGCATGCTTTTTGATTTTGATATGTAAATCGTACCATACCCTCATTCTCTATCCTGCTTCATTATGAAAATGTTCAAACCTCTGTTTTCTTTTTGCTGTTTGACAGTCATTCTGTTACTAACGGGCAGCATGGCAAATGCACAATCGGTAGTCATAGAACATCAGGAAGCTCCGAAAAAGATAAAACCGGGGGAGTTTTCGTATGTAAACGCGTTTCCTTTTGATCACTTCCTGGGATTTCAACAGAAGGACAAACCGCAAAAAAAATCGAGGAACTTTTTTGACGATATTGGGAAGGATCCGGGACTTTCATTTCTTTCGTCCGCACTGGTTCCCGGCCTCGGGCAGGCGGCCCATCATCAATGGATTAAAGCAGGCATATTTGCAGCTATTGAAGCTGTAACCCTTTATTCTCACTTTCATTTGCGTAACGAAGGACGCAATCTCGAAGATCAGTATATAAAATATGCCGATGGCAACTGGAGTGTGGTAAACTACGCAACCTACCTGGTCAACTATCACAACCACTATTTCCCGAATGATAAGATCAGCCTGAATTCTCTGGCGAACCAGGGATATAACCTGACAACCGGACCCGATTACTCACACCAGGACTGGCAACGCGTGAACCTGGAAAAGCTTCATCAACTGGAAAATATGACCTACTACGATGGAACCTCGGGTGTACCGTTTTCACATAACATGCCGGACTATGGTTCACAACAATACTATGAACTGATGAGTAAATACTTCCAGTTTTCACCCGGATGGCGAGACTTTACTAGTAAATATCCAATAAATAATGGTACAGGTACCTTTACTCCTCCTGTATGGTCCCTGAATGACATGCCCCCGCTTTTTCTTCAGGGAGCAAAGATGGCCAACGAGTACAACAACAAATTCCGGATGGCAACAAACGTATTGACAATAACGATCATTAATCATTTTGTTTCTGCATTTGATGCATTCATTACCACTAAGCTTCGCACCCGTAATCTGCATGTGGAAACCAATGGTCTGGGTGCAAAACTGGTTTATGGATTTTAACCGATCCTTATACGACATTACAGTATGCTAAAACAAGTTCTTACAGATATACGATTTTACCTGTTGCTGCTTGGAGTGGTCCTTTTAGGTGCCATTTTCCTTGTTGTGATGAACGACTGGATCATGCCAGCTTACACCAAGTATAATCAGGGACAGACCGTGCCCGACATAACCGGTGTTTCTATTACCCGGGCAAGAAAATTGCTTGTGAGTGAAGGTCTGCGTGATACGGTGATCGACCGGCGATATAATGCGGCTTATCCACCCAATTATGTCATTGACCAGAATCCGGGAGCCAGCCAAATTGTGAAACCCGGACGCCAAATCTACCTGACCATCAACACGTCCAGTATTCCGAAAGTTATTGTGCCGGATGTCCAAAACATGTCCCTTCGAAATGCTGAATTGCAGTTAAAGAATTACGGTCTTGAGATGGGACAGGTCTCTTACATATCCTCTCCTTTCAAAAATACGGTGGTCAGACAATCAATCGGTGGTGGAACGCCTGTTGAACGGGGTACTGTTATAAGCCTGACTGTCAGTGACGGACTGGGTATCAGCATGGTAAAGATTCCGGCACTATCGGGTCTTCGCTTAACAGAAGCACAAAGCCAGTTACGGGATGCCGGCTTGCGTATCGGAAGCATTAGTTATCAGCCATCTTCTACCGTCGAACCCAACCGGGTGCTCAGTTTTAGTCCGAACGATAAAGACAGCCTGAGAGAAGGCTCAACGATTGATTTAGTGGTTTCCGAACCGGCAAAAACACACGAAGTACGTGAGTCAGATCCAATCATGATCGATTCAACCCAGCATGACAGTCCGCAATCTCCAGCTAAAAATGATAATCACAAACCGTGAAAAATCAGATGCCCATTATCGCTCCTTCTATTCTCGCAGCCGACTATACTCAACTTGGTCATGAGATCGAACAAGCCGCAGAAGGGGGCGCTGAGTGGATTCACTGCGATGTGATGGACGGTCATTTTGTGCCCAACCTCAGTATGGGCCCTGTGATTGTAAAAGCTGCCCGCAAAGCAACAGACCAGTTCCTGGATGTCCACCTCATGATTTATCATCCTGATCATTACATCAGCGATTTTGTGGATGCCGGAGCCAATCAGATTACGGTGCACTACGAGGCAGTTCCACATCTGCACCGATGTATCCAGGAAATTCACTCCCATGGCATCAAAGCCGGTGTGGCTATCAATCCGGCCACAGCCCTTCAAAATATCGAACCCATTTTACCTTACGTCGATCTTGTTCTTGTGATGAGTGTTAACCCCGGGTATGGGGGACAGGAGTTTATAGATCAAACCTACGAACGGCTGCATGAACTCGTCGGAATGAGACAAAAAGTCCACGGAAAATTCCTGATAGAAGTCGACGGTGGAATAACCCAAAAGAATATTGAGCACATTTCACGGTGTGGTGCCGATGTCTTCGTTGCCGGCAGCAGTGTATTCCACACTGATCAGATAAGAGACAGTGTCCGTTCGCTTCATTCACTGGCCAGCACGGGCAAACAATTTCTTGTTTAATCATCAGTTATTCCCAATTGAGGGATGATTAATATTGAGTCCCACATAATATGTCGTTAGCTTAATGACTGATGACAGGCTTTAATCTAAAACGAAAAATCAGTTACACTCAATCAGACTCTAAATTTGCAACAGATCCGAAAAAAACTTTTGGAAACCGAAGAAATACTCATCAAAAACATCGACCCGGTCAGCATTTTTGGACTCCAGGATGAAAATCTGAACCTGATCGAGGATGCTTTTCCAGAAGTGAAACTAACTGCAAGAGGTAATACGCTGAAACTCAGCGGGGATGGAGAAAATGTCAACAGAGCCAGCGAAGTAATCTATGACCTGATAGACATTGGTAAGAGAAAAGGACGTGTTACCGGCCATGATGTCAATACCGTACTTTCTCTTAAGCAGCACCACCCCGAAATTGATGTGCCCACTTACATGGAGGACGACCTGATCCTTCGGACCTATACCGGTGAAAATGTGCGTGCCAAGACGGGGGGACAGCGCGCAATTGTTCAGGCATCCAATAAGAATGATATCACCTTTGTGATCGGCCCTGCCGGAACGGGGAAAACATATACATCGGTCGCTCTGGCTGTAAAAGCCCTGAAAGAACGCCAGGTTAAAAAGATTGTCCTGTGCCGTCCTGCCGTTGAAGCGGGCGAGAACCTCGGTTTTTTACCGGGTGGACTAAAGGATAAGATCGATCCCTATCTTCGCCCGCTTTACGATGCTCTCGAAGAGATGATCGAGTTTGAACAGCTTGAACTCAACTTGGTTAAAAATGTCATCGAGATAGCACCACTGGCTTACATGCGCGGACGTACCCTCAACAACGCATTTGTGATTCTGGATGAAGCCCAGAATGCGACGGGTATGCAAATGAAGATGTTCCTGACCCGCCTCGGCATCAACAGCCGTGCCATTATCACGGGCGACATTACTCAGACCGATCTCCCACGCCATAAGGATTCGGGACTTCGGGTCGTACAAAACATCCTGGCGGGCATTGTTGGGATCTCCTTTGTATACCTTGATCGAAGTGATGTCGTTCGCCACAAACTCATCCGCGAGATCATAGCCGCCTATGAAAAACATGAGCAAGAACAGTCGAAAAAGGAGGCCGGGAAACCGGGTAACGGGAGGTAAGCCGGAATCACGCCAATACGTGACAATTAGCTGAGACGCAGCTAATTGCGAAATTTGATACCTTTAGACATTTTGAGGATGTCGTCGGATTGGGAAATGAATCGAATCATTCATGCGTTCTTGCGGTAAAACAAATCAAAAATCGGATAATATCTAATTATTGTGAGTATCTATGCTGCCCCATTGTATGAGGGGACTTTTTATGTCGGGCTGGACAAGAAATTCGTCCCGATGGATCGCAACGGGAAACCACCCAAAAACACGCTTCGGGTTGCCATTCAACCTTTCCTGATCCACACCGAAGACAAGAAAATTTTGCTCGATACCGGTCTGGGTGAATTTGGTCAGGGTACGGGTATCGATACTATTCACAAAAATCTGGCTGAACATGGTCTCAGCGAGTATGATATCACTGATATCTTCTTGAGTCACCTGCACTTCGACCATACCGGAGGCCTGGCCCATCGTAAACATGGCTACTGGGAACTGACCTTTCCCGATGCCAACATCTGGCTTTCTGAAAACGCCTGGAAACAGGTGTTGGCAAGAGACAAATATTATGATGATGAGAAAACGGAATTTCGTGATTTCATCGAAGCCAGGGCCGATCTGCATCTTCTTAAGGATGAAGATCAACCCTATCCTGAGATCAGAGTGCAAAAAATTGGTGGACACAGCCAGTACCATCTGGCTATTTTTTACGAAAAGGACGATCATCGCTATTTGATGGCCGGGGATGTGATACCGACCAAGGGACATGTTAATCAGAAATTTGCCGCCAAGTACGATTTTGATCCCAGGCAAAGCATCCAGGCACGCCAGGAGCTTGCACAAAAGGCGCTGAAGGAAGGCTGGGTACTCCTTGCATATCACAGCACGGAGACGGCTATGTTCCGGCTCACCGGTTACGAAGAACGACACGGCTACACCATTGAAAGCGTCACCGAATATGTCCCTTCCTGATACGATAAAACAGGCTCATTCGGAACTTTGCAAGCAAGGTTTCAGTGATCGGGTTGATGCGGCCGTTATCCTTGGTTCAGGTCTGGGGGGATTCGAACAACGGCTCGATAAGTCTATAACCGTTCCTTATGAAGATATTCCCGGTTTTCCAGGTACCACTGTTTCCGGGCACCAGGGAGCGTTGCATTACGGAATGATCGGATCCCACAACGTTCTCGTCTTTTCCGGCCGCTTTCATCATTATGAGGGCCATCCTTTTGAACGCACCCTATTGCCGGTACGACTCGCCGGTTCTTTCAACGCACGTACTCTTTTCATTTCCAATGCGGCCGGCGGCATAAACTACCGGTTTCATATCGGCGATCTGATGCTCATCGACGACCTCATCAGTCTTGGCATCCGTTACGGGTCAAACAATCACCCTGTTCTATCCGGATACCGGAATGATGCCATGGTCGGCCGCGTAACCGAAATTGCCACACAACTGGGACTCCACCTGGTACGCGGTACATACATCTACGCCAAAGGGCCCTCTTACGAAACAAAAGCTGAAATTCGGGCTTTCCGTACGCTTGGCGGTGATGCCGTCGGCATGTCTACCGCTCCCGAATTACTTGAAACGCAACGCCTTGGAATGCAGAGCGTGGGCATCTCATTAATCACCAACATGGCTGCCGGCGTATCCCGCAAGAAACTGGCACACGAGGAAATCAAGGAAGTAGCTGCAAACCGAGCCAAAGATTTTGCACGATTAGTTGAGACGCTGATTCAAAAGGTGTAGGTCAATTGGTCAAAATGAATTGTTTTAAATATACTCGATAAATAATTATATATGCTCTTTCATAAATTCCACATTTTACATTATCAGTTTTATCATAAAATTATATGATTACGCCTTTTTTAATTAAGTTCTATCATATTCAGTGATTTATAAAGGTATTTCTAAATAAGATGAGTAGATTGCCAAGTGCGCCACTATTGGAGGTTATTTTCGAATTAAGATGGAAAATTCTAAATCAATCTGATTTAGCCAAGAGTCAATATCTTCATGGTGATTTATATTCAATTCTTAAGACTGATTATCCTTTCAGAGAATCATTGGCACCACCAGAAGTTCCTGCTGCTGTTCTTGTTAATAAACCAGTTTACAGATTCAGGAGAGCTAAAGATGAATATCCTTTAATCCAGATTGGACCGGGACTTTTAACATTAAATACAACAGACGAAGAGTATTTTTGGGGAGCTTATTTTGAATCGTCTACTAAATTGCTAAACGCTTTTTATAATGCTTACTCATCGGGGAAAGAAATAAAAGTTGCGCCAAGTTTGGCTTATGTTGATTTCTTTCAAACAAAATCTCAAGAAGAAAATATCATACAATTCATTAATGATAATTTAGCTATTAAAATCAATCAGGGATTTTTCAAGGAGAATCGGCCCCCAAACAATTTGAACTTAGGAATAAATTACAATATTGACTTTGGAAGTCTTTCCATCAATCTAAACACAGGCAAAAACAGTAAACAACAATCGGGACTTATATTACAAACTAAAATTATAGGTAAGGAGAATAACTACACTTCCGACGGTATTCTATCATGGCTTAAAGATGCTCATGAAATGTGTAGTCGACTTTTTAAGAATATGACCAAAGGCCAGCTTTACGAAACCTTCAAAATGGATCAATTATGATGTTATTGGGAATTGACACACCTGTTAACGGAAGAACTACTACCACTATAACAAGAGATGAAATAGAATTTTATGATCCTTTTGTTCAGACATCAACTGAATTGTATCAACAGTCAAAAAAATTATCTGAACCTGCAAATCTAAACCCAATCATTAACTCAACAATTGGTATTTCAGGTGTGGATATGACACTTAACGATGATGCGATTACAACCTTACATGAAAGTGCCCTAATCCCTAATGACTATGTGATAGATCGCATAACATAGTTTACACATTTGTAGCATGAGATAGTTTACACTCTTCATTACATAAAAGTTCTTTGACATGAGTGAAATGTCGTAGCATTCATCCAAAAAATGAATGAATACGAGAAAAGAAAACAAGCGA
>DATFNI010000178.1:0-6159 GCA_035266485.1 Balneolales bacterium | reverse complement strand
AGTAATCCGGCATCGGAAACATCAGCAAGTTCTTCTATAGAAGTAGGATACATGCTGATGGCAATCGACGCCTTACCGGAATCTACGAGACGAACCAGTTCTTTAGTACCCCGGATGCCACCGACAAACGAAATATTTTTGTCGCTTCTCGGGTCTTTAATACCTAACAACGGTTCCAGTAAAAAGTTCTGGAGTCTGTAAACATCCAGAGATTCCACTGCTGTTGCATTTTCATTAACCGGCAACTCAAGATCATACCATTTGTTGTCTAAATAGATACTTACGTGACCTTTTTCCATTGGTTTTTGCTGATCGGTCGGTTTCAGATCGAAATGCTGCCGGAGCGTATCAAGAAAATTATCCGGAATTTTATGAACTACACGGTTATAAGCCATGATGTGCATCTGTCCCATGGGAAAGAGAACGGCCGGGAAGAAGTCATACTCCTCTTCACCAGAATGACGCGTATTATTTTTTAGCTTTTCAGCAGCAGCGGTTGAAGCGCTCTTGCAGCGGTGGTGTCCGTCTGCTACATACAGGTTGGGCACAGCCTTGAACTGCTCAACCCAGGCACCGGTATCTTCCACTTTCCAGATGGTATGGTGGATGCCGTCATTCGCTGTAAAATCATAGATAGGCTCCTGGCCGTTCATGATGCCGGCCGTCAGTTGATTGATTCCATCGACATCACGGTAGGCCAGCATAACGGGCTCGGCATGCGCCTGTTGGGTCAGGATATGCCGGGTGCGGTCTTTTTCTTTGTCGTGACGCGTTTGTTCATGCTTTAGGATCACGTCGTCATCATAATCCTGGACGGAGACACACGTGAAAAGGCCGGTTTGATCCCGACCGTCCATCGTTAATCGATAAACATATAACGAGGGTGCATCTTCCTGAACGAGCCGGCCATCACTCATCATAGCCTGGAGGTTTTTGGCACCCTGCTCATAGACCCGGTCGTCATAAATGTCGACATCTTCGGGTAGATCAATTTCGGGCCTTATGACATGCAAGTAGCTGTCGGGCAGTCCGTTAGCCAGTTCACGTGCCTCGTCGGTGTCAATGACATCATAGGGGACACATGCAATTTCTTTGACTTTGTTTGCTTTAGGGCGCCATGCTTTGAAGGGATGTATAACTGCCATGGAATAACTAAAAATTTCAGATGATAAAACTGGATTATGGGTAGGCCTAATGTATTAAATTGAACCCATAATAGGAATTTAGTTTTGCGTTCTCCGGGTTATCATTCATTAACGTAAGGATCAACACATAACGCATCTTTTGCAAAGGAATATGGTTTGGTATCTTTATCAGGAAATTGAATTGCAAAGGGATAACTAACTAATAACTATTATGAGTGAACAAGATCAAAATACTTCACCCGGTTATTCAAACCAGAGATTGACCAAAGATCAACAGGATCAACTTTTGTTTATGATGCTTGTTCAGCAACATGAACAAATCTGTATGATGGGACTTGGAAAGATTAAAAACCCGGGCACCGACAAAATTGAACGTGATATGGGTTCCGCTAAATATGCCATCGACACGCTCGAGATGCTGCAGCGTTATACAAAGAACAATCTTCCGAATGAGGTAGATAATTTTCTTGAACAAACCCTGACCAATCTTCGGCTGAATTATGTCGATGAATCGTCCGCGGAGAAGAACGAGAAGCGAAAAGATGAATCGTCCGAAAAAAAGGATGAAACTGAGGGCAAAGAATGAGTCGGCGTGATATCATTCCCGTCGATGCCGCCGGAGGGTTGATTTACAGACAGGTTGACTCTGAAGCACCTGAAGTTGTTATGATCTACCGGTGGGGGAAATGGGATTTGCCCAAAGGGAAACGGGAAAAGGACGAAAGCATCGCCGACTGTGCCGCCCGTGAAGTGAGTGAGGAACTGGGGATAAAACGGCCAAATATCGTCCATGAATTGGCACGATCATACCATGAATACGAACGGGGCGGGAAAATGTGGGGCAAAACGGTCTATTGGTACATCATGACCAGTGACGAGCATTCTTTCCATCCGATGGCGGAAGAGGACATCGAAGATGCCAGGTGGATACCGATCGATGAAGCCATCGAAAATGTTGGTTACGACACCCTGCGGCCGGTACTGCAGAAAATGAAAGATTGGCTGGCAAACAGTAACAGTTATCAGTGAACAATTAACAGTCAACAGAAAAAGCCGCCATACTAGGCAGATTTATAGTGTTTGTCAGAAATAAAAAAAGCATCCTGATAAGTCAGGATGCTTTTTTTATGAAAATTTGTGTTGCCTTACTTAGTTCTGCAGTTTGAACACGATAGGCAAACTATAGCGTACTTTTACAGGGCGTCCGCGTTGCATGCCGGGAACAAACCTGGCTTTCTTCACGGCTTCAATTGCTGCTTCATCACAACCACCGCCGATTCCACGAACAACGCGTGGGTTCTCAACACGACCATGTTCATCCACAACAAACTCAACATAAACACGTCCTTCAATACCGGCTTTACGAGCCAGTTCAGGATACGTGATGCTAGCCTGAAGTTTTGCAAGACCACCAATCAACTGGGGCATCTTTTCGACAACAACGAAGACTTGTTGATCATTTTCTTTCTTCTTCTCTGTGCTTGCAGGAGGAGGTGGAGGAGGAAGATTTAAAGGTGCATTGAGGTCCAGCTCTGCATTCAAATCAACTGGAGAATCATTGATAACTGCGTCGTTCGGAACTTCAACCGGTACCGGTGGACGTGGTGGTGGAGGTGGCTTTTCCTGTTGTTTGGTCTGAACAACTTGCTCCATTTTCACCGTCTCCTGCTCGGGTTCAGAGAACGATTTATTATTCGACGGAGCGAAATGAACGTTGAAAGCCACAAGCAATACGAGCAAGGCAACAATCAACCCGAACTGCAAATACAGGTTGTAGTAGTTGCGCAAGTCCGCGTTTGGCTTCTTGCGATTTAAGATAGACATAAGCTGGCTATGTGGTTAAGTTGGATATTGGTGCACTGCCAAGTAATTTGGCAATAATTTTGCAACCTGGCAAGGTATGATTGACATAATAGATAAAATTTAAACGCTTTTCCATACTTTACTAGTATGTGTTAGCGAATAAATTTTGTTACAAAATGAGCCCCTTACTGGTATCATAAAAAACCCCAATGACTTAGATATAAAAGGAATCTGTTTTTTAAGCTTGTGATTTTTTTATGATGATACTTTTCAGAAGGAGGGACTATTATTAATTTTTACTCATCAGGGTATGATGAGTAGCGAAAGCCTGGACTCTTTCCCTGAGAAATGTCAGTAAGATAAAAGCGGACCAGCATCCCACGCTGTCTGCAATGAAATCTTTAATATCAGGGTCCCTCTGAAAGGGCATGATCCACTGCAAGATTTCGATTAGCCCTCCAAATGCCATTCCTGTAATCAGGGTGATTAAAAGGAAGGTGTTGGTCAGATCCCGCTTATGAAGTCTGCTTAGGCCCAAAAACAAAGTCCAGCCGAAGAACATACCGGCGTGCCCAAACTTATCATACTGAAAAAGGGAGACATGACCCAGCATGGAACCGGGAACCAGTGTTAAGTAGCACGTGATCAGCGTCCAAATAAGGAATAAAAACTGAAGAATGCGTCTGATGAGAGCAGATTCATAAAAGAAATCAGGATTCATACGAGATCAAGCGGTTCTGGTGGATAATTATTTACTTTTAATGCGTGATCATATTTTCGTCTGCCGTCTAATAAAGCTTTAGCACAACTGATGACCGGTTCATACCCAAGAGCAAGTCCGGCTGCAATTTTTCCGGCCAGAATGTCGCCGTACCCGGTACGAGAGAAAACGGTTGTGTCGTAGGTGGTCATCAACGTGTGATATTCTGCTTGCGAAACATACGTCGGCATTCCTTTTGAAACGACAGTGATGCCATGTTCTTGTGCAAGGCCTTCGGCAATTTTCATTCTCTCAAAATTATCCGCTGTTGCGGATTTCCCGGTCAATTCCGATAACTCACCCGGATGTGGTGTCAAAATCCAGGGCGCGTCATGCTTAATCTCCGGAAAATCTCCCTGTGCAATACACCATAGTCCATCGGCATCGATTACCAGGTCCATTGATAGCCGGTCGACGAGCTTGTGTACGAATGAGACCGTCTCAGAATGTCTTCCCAGCCCCGGACCAAGTAAAACAGAACCCGGACGGTGATGGATTAACTCCATGATCCCATCGATATGAGATGGCTTAAAATGGAGGTCATCACGGCTGCCTACGGGATTTTTTACCTGGTGTACTAATGTCGTCTCGAAGACGGGTAACAATCCATGTGGTATAATTACTGTGACGGCACCAACGCCCATTCGCCATGCACTGTGGGCAGCCAACTGTACCGCGCCTGTCAGTCCTTCGGAGCCGGCTATCAGGTAGACCACACCCGCCTCATATTTATGACGTGGATGCCTGTTGGCTGCTGTGGATTGCTGCTGGTCCACCCAAGCCTCGTCGATGACAAAACGTTCTGATTCGAGAGGTGCTGTTTTAGGAAATCCAAGATCGCAAAAAACGATTTCACCGGTATAATCGGGCCCGTCATTTATATAGAAACCGGATTTAAGAGTCCCATAAGTACAGGTTAGACTGGCATGGATACAATTTCCAAGAATTTCGCCGGTATCAGCATGGAGCCCTGTCGGCACATCGATCGAATAGATGGGAAGGCCGGTCTGGTTGGCCCACGTAACAGCTTTGGTATAGTTGCCGCGCAGATCGCTCGACAAACCTGTTCCAAGCAATCCATCGATGATAAACGAGTAATGTTCGGTGTGGATCTGATCAGGCTGCCATCCTTCGGTGATGGTTATCGATGGTTCGTTCTCTGCGTCAATCAGTTTCCTGATAAAAGAGAGGTTTTTAGAGGTGTCCTCTGACAAATCATCTGTACCACTTATAAAAACCAGATCAAAATGAAAGCCCATACGATGCAGATGACGGGTTACGACAAGAGCGTCTCCCGCATTATTGCCTTTTCCACAGAGGACGAGTCCATAGCTTTCGGGTTTCAGCCGCGGGAGAATGGTGCTCGCCGTCTTCGCCCCGGCAATTTCCATCAATGTAAAGGATGGGATGCCAAATTTGTGGATCGTAAACGCATCCATCGCCCTGTTCTCCTCGGCGGTACAAACTCGGTAATTGTTGGGTATGGATGACATAGGATAAAAGTTTTATAGTGGCTAAGGTACATCGAGTACTTAACGTTAGAAATGTCCGCATTTGGAAATTTAAAAACTCTAGGCACTCCTAAGTACTTTAAGTACTCCTAACTTAATATGCCCGTGCAAAAATGACACGTTGCTTTGAAGGCTTTCCTGTAACCATGCATTTTCCCTCTTCCTTTTCATCTTCGAGAGGAATGCATCGGATCGTTGCCTTCGTCTCTTCTTTAATGCGAGCTTCGGTTTCAGGGGTTCCATCCCAGTGAGCATAAATGAACCCGCCCTTGTCATCCAGAATCGTTTTGAATTCCTCATAGCTGTCCACGTAAAACGTATGATCTTTACGGAATTCGAGTGCCCGCTCGTAAAGATTCTCCTGGATATTAACCAGCAAGGCCAATACACGCTGACCAATTTCGTCGCTTCCCACAATCTCTTTGGTCAGCGTATCGCGGCGGGCCAGTTCGACATTGCCGTTTTTAACATCACGGGGACCGACCGCGATGCGAACAGGAACACCTTCGACCTCGTGTTGGGCAAATTTCCAGCCGGGTTTATACTGATCGCGGTCATCCAACCTGAACCGGACGCCGGCAGCTCGTAACTCTGCCTGGATTTGTTCGCAGTAGTTCAAGACGAGAGCGCGTTCCTCGTCGCTCCTCCAAATCGGCACAATTACGGTCTGGACGGGCGCGAGCTTCGGTGGCAACACCAGCCCATTATCATCCGAGTGGGACATCACCAAACCGCCGATCAGCCGCGTTGAGACACCCCAGCTGGTAGCCCAGACGCTTTTCAGCTGGCCATCTTTATCCTGGAACGATACATCAAAAGCTTTGGCGAAGTTTTGGCCCAGAAAATGGGAGGTACCGGCCTGCAATGCCTTCCCATCCTGCATCAATGCTTCGACGCAGTAGGTTTCTTCAGCCCCGGCAAATCGTTCAGACTCGGTTTT
>DATFNI010000177.1:0-6405 GCA_035266485.1 Balneolales bacterium | reverse complement strand
GCCGATAGTCATTTCGCTGTAGCTCCCGTCCCAATCGAATTGGTCAGATGCACCGCGGGGATAGCGAATGGCAAACGGACCTTCATTATATTTCGATGCGGTATACATCATATCACGCAATTCCTGTCCTGTCATCGGCGCGGAAACAACAAATCCCGGGAGCGGGCGAAGATAGGCAATGTCGTAAAGCCCGTGATGCGTTGCACCGTCAGCGCCAACAAGCCCGGCCCGGTCCATACAAAATACAACCGGCAGCTTTTGTATGGTGACATCGTGAATTACCTGGTCGTAAGCACGTTGCATGAAGGTCGAGTATATAGCCAAGAACGGTTTAATACCTTGAGTTGCCAGTCCGGCTGCGTACGTAACGGCATGCTGCTCGGCAATACCCACATCAAAAGCACGATCCGGAATCTGCTGCATCATATCAATGAGGCCGGTGCCGCTGGGCATGGCGGCGGTTATGCCGACAATGCGTTTATTCTTTTTTGCAAGGTCGACGATCGTACCGCCGAAGATATCCTGAAACTTAAGCGGTTTGGGCACGGTGCTGGGTTTAGCCAGAGGCTTACCGGTGATCTTATCAAACGGGCTGCCCTGTGCATGCCATTTGACCTGATCCAGCTCAGCGGGAGCAAATCCCTTATCCTTAATGGTGACGGCATGCAGGAGTTTTGGTCCCGGAATAGTCTGCAGATCCTGCAGCATGCTGACTAGATTCTTAACATTATGGCCGTCGGTCGGGCCGTAGTATTTGAACCCGAGTGCCCGGAACAAAGCACCAGGTGTAAGCGCCGTGGTCATCGCTTTTTCGAGCCGGGACGCGACTTTACGCATTTTTTCACCGGCACTCTTGAAGTAACCCAGCATGTCGTATATCTCGTCACGGATTTTATTGAAGGTCTGGCTGCTGGTGATGTCGGCCAGATATTCATTCAACGCGCCGACGTTCGGATCAATAGACATGTTATTGTCATTGAGGATAACGATCATGTCGCGATTGGAAGCTCCGGCATTATTCATGCCTTCGAAAGCAAGACCTGCCGTCATCGCTCCGTCCCCAATAAGGGCAATCACCCTTTTTTGTAAATCCAATAAATCGCGTGCAGCGGCCATTCCAAGAGCGGCTGAGATAGAAGTGCTCGAATGGCCCACTCCAAACGTATCATATGGACTCTCATCACGTTTTGGGAACCCTGAGATGCCGTTATATTTTCGATTCGTGTGAAACTGCTCCTGGCGCCCGGTCAGGATTTTATGACCGTAAGCCTGGTGGCCGACATCCCATACAATAAGGTCGTTTGGTGTATTAAAGACATAATGCATCGCAACGGTGAGTTCAACTGCGCCCAGACTGGCACCAAAGTGCCCGCCATAGACCGATACGTTGTCGATGATAAAATCCCGAACCTCCTGACATAAATCGGGTAACTGATCCAGACTGAGTTTTTTCAGATCGTCCGGGTTTTTTACAGTTGCCAGAAGCGGTCCGGGTTTTGCTTTAATGGGTTCCATGTTTAATTCCTATTCTTCATTTTGTGCATTGACCTTTTCAATGCGTAATTCGGCTTTTTCCAGGATCGACGAACAATAGGCCGAAAGGCGTGTGCCTTCTTCAAATAAATTTACGGATTCCTCTAGGGATACCTGATCATCTTCAAGTTTTCTTACCACCGTCTCCAGTTTTTTGAGAGCTTCCTCGAAAGATGGTTGTTCTTCTTTACTCATATAAATTGTAACGTCGAAAAATGATGATTTGTATCATTAATGATGGAAGAACCATTACGGAACTCCAGAAGTTTCTTTTTTATCGTCATTTTTTTCTTCATTCCCGAAGCTTTCAAAAAAATGATCGAGTTCGGCACCACCCATGAAAGAGATCTTGTTAGTCTTGCGGTATTGTTCGTAAAAAACGGATAATAGCGCAACAGAGGGTACGGCAATAATAAGTCCGAGAAATCCAAACATAAACCCAAAGATAAGCAAAGATAGCATAACGAGCAGGGGATGAAGACCGACATGCTTACCAACGACCCTGGGTACGATTATACCCGTCTCGAGAACCTGCTCTATTGCAAACACGATATAGATGCCCGGGAGATATGCATACCAGGGATGGCCAACGGTACTAGCCACTATCGTGCATACAGTAACACTGAGCCAGAGACCAAAAGTGGGGATGAAATTTGTGATTCCGGCAAACAACCCCAAAACTACGGCATACGGCACTCCAAAGATGGTAAAACCGATGCTCAGATCGATGGAACTAATGACAACAACGATAAATTGACCGCGGATATAGGCGCCAACGATGCGGCTGATATCACGGGTATAAGTATCTTTAACACCTTTCGGGGTAATAAGTGTACGAACAAAACGGCCAATGTTGTCATAATCCCGAATCATAAAGAATAACAAAAATGGGGTAAGAATCACGAAAAAGAGAATCGTCAGGACACTCCCGAATCCGGTTACGAACGACGAGGAGAGACTGGCAATCTGATTGTAGAAATGATTCAGGAAAAGATGGATATGGTCCGAAATTCCGGTCTTAAGTGCCGGGTCGGCCAACCCCATACGGTCCATAAGCCGGAACAGTCCGGTTTGGTCAAGCCACTGGTAGGTATTTTGTGTCGCATCCAGAGAAAGGCGGCCAAGGCGAATAAGCTGTCCCGCCAATGCCGGCAACCCATAGATGCCGATTAGTGTTAAGCCAGTCAGACCAATCAGTGTGAATGCGGCGGCAACCAGCCAGCGAGGAATATTTTGCTTCGTGAGCCTTTCAACCAACGGATCAAAAATGAAGGCCAAAATGTAAGCCAGTATGAACGGGATAAGCAGATGGCCCGAGTCGTAAAGCAGCCAGAGGCCGGATGAAAAGACGGTGGCGTACAACAGGGCCCGGGCAACCGGTTGCTGGCGTATCGGATAAAGGATGATGGCAACGATCAGTCCGTATCCCAGTGGATTGATAAGATCCTGAAGCAGGTACATGATGAACAGCAGCCCGGCAGCACCAGCCAGCAACAGTATTAACTGTCCTCTTTCGTTGAACCACGAGCTCGAAGGATTCGACATGTATTCGGATAAGAATCGTTCTCGAAGGGTGATGATTAAAAAGGTACAGTTTACAAGCAAACAAACATAATGACAAACATTACTTCCAATGTGTTACACGAACCTTCCTGCCATCACTGATTACCGTAACGGCCCCTTCCAGGGCGGTATAGTGAATATCGGCATGATGCCGGATCAGACGCCGGACAGCAGGTCGATCCGGGTGTCCGTACCGGTTATGACGGCCAACGGAGACAACCGCTATTTCAGGTGTTACCAGGTCGAGAAAAGATTTTGTCGAGCTGGTCGAGCTCCCATGGTGGCCCACCTTTAACACATCGGAGTCCAGAAATCGTCCGAAATCGTTTACTGCAGTTTGTTCTTCCGGTTGTTCGGCATCACCGGTGAAAAGGAAGGATGTTTTTCCATAAACAAGTTTTATAATGAGGGAGAGATCATTCACATTCGGGTTATGAGCATATGGCTCCGGAGCCAGCACATAAAGCCGGATATCCGGTTCGATGGACAACGTCCGGCCAGTGAACAGGCGCTGCAGCGGATCGCTCTTCCTTTTTGCCAGTTCATGGTAATGTTTAAAAAGCTTCGAGTTATAAGGCCGGCCAATATTGTAGATAGTATCAATTGAAACGGCATTCATCACCGAAAGAATGCCCCCGATATGATCCGCTTGTGGATGCGTCAGCAGAACAGCATCAAGGTGATCGATACCCATAGCCCTTAGTTCCGGCACTATCACCCGTTTACCACTGTCCGTATGCCACATCCAGCGTCCGGTATCGATCAGGAAATGATGATTTTCGGGGGTATTGACAAGGAGAGCATCACCCTGACCGACATCAAAAAAGGTAATGCTCAGTGTGGGTGGCCTGGTCCGCTGTATGAGTCCTTTTGAGGACCAAAAAGTTAGTATCAAAACAAAGACCCCGACCCATTTCCAACGAAGACGCGGTATCGTCCAGGTAGCCAGGCAGCCGATAGCCCCAACCCAGACAAGGAACACCAATGGTGATATATCCGGAATAGTAATCCAGCTTCCCGGCAAACCGGACATTAATATAGCCCAGTGATCCAACCAGCCCGTTACCATATTGATTGGTATCCCGAGGAATATGCCGGCTAATGGCCAGATCAGGGTCAGCAATGAAGTGAAAAATCCGCCGAGAACGATTATTTCGGCGAGGGGGATAGCTATGATGTTGCTCACAGGAGCAATAAGGGAATATTCATGGAAGTACCATGCAAGTAATGGAAACAGGCCCAACTGAACAATGAGACTGATGAGTGCCCCTTCTGTTAGTTTATGGATCCAGGGATGCTTATAGAGATTATTCCACAATCGCCTGGCCGTGGGCATCACCAATAAGATGATAGTTACGGCTGAGAAAGAGAGCTGGAATCCGATGTTGTACAATCGGTTGGGGCTAATTATAAGAATAATAAAGGCGGCACATGCCAGAAGGTTCAGCGGTTCCCTGACTCTGCGAAAGATTCGACCATAGGCAAATAACATGGCCATCAGGGAAGCACGCATGACGGAAGCCGGGAAACCAGTGAGTCCGGAATAAATGAACAGAAGGATGCCAAGTATGGTGATGGCCAAAATCCGTCCCGTTTTGCTGGTCCATACCAGCGGAATCAGGAACCAGAGTGGGGCGATCAGAAAACCGACATGCAATCCGGACACGGCCATGAGATGAGCCAATCCAGCCCGTATAAATGACTGGCGTGCATCCCTGGTAAGTTCCGTTTTTTGTCCCAATAACAATGCCTTTGCAACCGGTTGGTTTTCAGGAGAGAAGACCCGGTTTATGGCATGATCCAGACGACGCCTTAACGATACCCATTGCCACCATGCCTTATTCGGCTTTCTTGAGATTACATGGATCAGGTTGATCTCTGCTCCAATACCGTTCTTTCGGAGATAGGATCGATAATCGAAATCATGTGGATTCCGGCGGCCCCTGACGGGTGCTGGCTGGCCTGAAAACAGGATATGACTGCCGGCACTCATCGTCTCGTTAGTATCCTCCTGGTCAAGCAAAATATGAAAGGGACCTTTTGCAACAGGATAGATTTCGGTCTTTACCGAATCAAGTACCACATTATATCGAACACCGTATCGCCCGGGATCGACATTTTTTATTTTGCCGAAACAGAGCAGGGTATCGTCTTTAAACGCATACAGTTTTTGAGAGGGCAGGATGTGTCCTGGTTTTTGCAGTGACATTCGGAAATAACCAAAGCCCGTTACCAGCACGAAATAGAGGATAAGAGATACAAGCTGAAAGGACTGATTGAACGATTTCAGGTATATGTGATTGGTGATCAAATACAGAAATGCTGTTGCCAGCAACAAGGAAGCCAACTCAATGGCAGATATACCGGCTGGATGATAAATGTGGATTCCCAAAACAAAACATAACAGAAGCCGGACAGCCGGATACCGGGCATACGGGAAGTGATATGTAGAAAAGGAGCTCCTCATAATTACAAGACCCGGAAATCCGGTTATCCTTACAAATGGAAATCTTGGTAAAAGATATAAACACAGCAATCTACGCTTGCATATTCATGCAGATAGTTTCATTATTGGTGATAATGATTGGTTCAACTTCTAAAAGTGGAGGAGTTGTGATGCGTAAAATCGGGGTATTCGTTTTTCTAGTGGTGCTGAGTGCATCATGTACCAAAAGTCATTCTGAACAGATGAATAACGGCAAATCATCATCGGATTCTGTGAAATGGGCCATCGTGATTCATGGCGGGGCCGGTGTAATCGATAAGTCGATTCCCGACAGTGTCAGGCAGGTGTATGTTGATGCCCTGACCCGGGCCCTGGGTATTGGGATCCGCATGTTAAAGAATGGTGCACATGGTCTTGATGTGGTTGAAAAAGTGATCAATTCACTGGAAGACGATCCTCATTTTAACGCGGGAAGGGGATCCGTTTATACGCATGCCGGCACACATGAAATGGATGCTGCTATCATGGACGGAAGCAACTTGCAGGCAGGGGCCGTTGCCGGGGTAAAACATGTTAAGAATCCTATATCGGCAGCCCGCCTGGTTATGGAGAAGACACCGCATGTTCTTCTTTCCGGGGATGGTGCGGATCAGTTTGCCAGAGAACAAGGGTTGCCGATGGAGCCGCAATCCTATTTTGACACTGAGCGCCGGAAAAAGCAGTGGCAACAGCTTAAAGACAAGGAATCCTACAACCAGGATATGAATGAAGACCCGGCAACCTATTTTGATGAACACAAGTTCGGTACGGTTGGCTGCGCCGTGCTGGATACGTACGGAAATCTGACGGCAGGTACGTCAACG
>DATFNI010000176.1:0-2714 GCA_035266485.1 Balneolales bacterium | reverse complement strand
TTCTCATTCCGAACCCGCTTTCCAGATCTCCCGGGTCTATGAGCAGCCTGTAACCATGAATCTTGTGGAAGTAACCCATCAGGGTGGTTCTTCAACGCCACCGAATCCCGTTGTACCCGTTGAGGTTCCCAGCGATAAAATAATTTCTGATCCACTGACTCACATTCAGACTGAGAATCTGATCAGGGGTGACACGCTGGTATTGGCAAGATGCCCGGGTCCGGCAGCGGTACTGGAGCCGGACAAGGTTCAGGCAACGCTATTGTCAGCAACCCGGATATGCCGCCCTCCATAGTGAAAATCGTGGAACCCGCCATACCAATCCAGGCCAGGGATGCCAAAGTCAAAGCCGAAGTATTTGTTAATTTTTTGGTTGGCAAGAATGGCATGCCCGAGGATGTTTCCATCGCGAAGATCCGGGTTTATGATAAAGACCAGAATAAATGGATGGTTGTTCCAACGATTGGATACGGAATCATTGATGCTACTCTTGAGGCTGCTGCACAGTGGCGTTTCAGACCGGCTAAAAATGGGGGGAAAATAGTCAGGGCGTACACACAACATATTTTTACTTTCGGAGTGTGAATCGATTACTTGAAGTACTTTAGGCACTTATTTCCGGTGATGGTTGAGTAGAGACAGGAATTCTGTTATATTTGCCTGCCTTTTGGAAAGGCCCATTTTCAACTTTCCAAATAACAAACAAATTCCAAGTCGAAAATGCCAAAATCTAACCATTAAGCGTATATACGGTTTAGAACATTGGATCTTAGAAAATTTGGATTTATTTGAGATTTGTTTTTTGTGTTTTGTTATTTGAATTCATGTATCTGATATGCCAGGGGATGTATCCTGGTATGGAGAGGTGCCGGAGCGGTCGAACGGGCTCGCCTGGAAAGCGAGTGTACCCCAAAAGGGTACCGGGGGTTCGAATCCCCCCCTCTCCGCCATCGCCCGCCGAAGACCCGAAAAGGGTACGATTTCAAAATCCTTTCTTCTTGCATAACGACGGTTTTATTAAGAAATAGCCAATTATGGAACGATAATGGAATGACCACGGCTATCCACTTATTATCTTTAATAAAAAAACATTATGAGTGGATACGATGCTGTCATTGTCGGTGCGGGACCCAACGGACTGGCAGCTGCCATTACACTGGCCCGTGAAGGCAGGAAAGTGGTAATTTTCGAAGAAGCGGACAGGGCCGGAGGCGGGCTTCGCTCTTGTGAATCGACTCTTCCGGGTTTTGTCCATGATATCTGTTCTGCTGTACATCCCCTGGCATATGCCTCTCCTTTTTTCAGAACGCTTCCACTGAGTAAATATGGTTTGGAATGGGTGCAGCCGGATATCCCGATGGCTCATCCCCTGAGCAACGGGAATGCAGTGTCGCTATATCGTTCGATTAAAGAGACAAGTGCGCAGGTCGGACAGGATAAGCAGGCCTATGAGAAAATTTTAAAGCCGTTGGCTGATCAATGGAAGGCGTTATTGGATAATGTACTGGGGCCCTTGCGAGTACCATTAAACCCATTGTTGATGACGCGATTCGGGTGGTTCGGGTTACAGTCGGCGGCAAGTTTCGTTAAAAAATACTTCACGGATGAACCGGCAAGGGCATTGCTCTGTGGCCTGGCCGCACATTCGATGATGGATCTTAACTTTAAGGGTTCGGCAGCATTTGGATTGATCCTGGGATTACTTGGTCATACGGCCGGGTGGCCATTTCCAAGAGGGGGGGCAGAAAAGCTGGCAGAGGCGCTTATCGCGTATCTGAAGTCCATGCAGGTTGAGATCGTGACGGATCATCCCATCCGTGCGATGAATCAGATGCCACCGGGCAGGGCCGTTTTTTTTGATATAACCCCCCGTCAGCTTCTTGAACTCACAGGAACAAACTTACCGGAATCATATAGGGCCAAACTGCGTAATTTCAGATATGGTATGGGGGTTTGTAAGGTGGACTGGGCGCTTAGCGAGCCGATTCCATTTACGAATGAAAACTGCAGGAGAGCCGGAACCCTTCATATTGGCGGATTTCACGAGGACATCATACAATCCGAAAAGGATGTCTGGAAGAACGTAGATCCAGACCGGCCATTTGTGATTCTTGCACAACACACGGTTGCTGATCCATCGCGGGCACCAGAGGGTAAACACACCGGTTGGGCCTATTGCCATGTGCCGCCCGGATCAGACAGCAACCGCAAGGAAGCCATTGAAAGCCAGATAGAACGATTTGCGCCGGGATTTAAAGATACCATCCTGGGTAGCAACGTGACGACGGCTAAAGGGTATTCAGAGTACAATCCGAATTATATCGGTGGAGATATCAACGGGGGTGTGCAGAATATCAAACAGCTTTTTTTGCGCCCCGTGGCAAAATGGGATCCGTATCAAACCGGTAATCCCGGGTTGTACCTGTGTTCATCGAGTACCCCGCCGGGTGGTGGAGTCCACGGAATGTGCGGTTACAATGCCGCGCAATCATTTCTGAGGAAATTCAAGTGATGCAGACGTTAGATAACGTGGGTTCGAGATAAGAATCGATGGCAAAAAGAAATAGAACACGGACAACACCGATGACCCGGATTCTCGCGGACAAAAATGTAAACCAGCTCCGGAGAGGAGTTGAGTTGGAGTGGGGTATAACGGGCAGAAACCATTTTCAAATGCCTTGAAACCGTGAAATTCAACCTGATCCGGAACATTT
>DATFNI010000175.1:0-3051 GCA_035266485.1 Balneolales bacterium | reverse complement strand
TTCCTACGCTCAGATTTGATACCATTGATGCCAGCGCCGCACCGAGAGCGCCAAGGTAAGCCGAAACCGATCCACCTCCCGGAGCCATTGATTCTCTGGACACTTCCTGTACAAATGCATCACTCCGAAGTTTGACGAGGGCATCTTCGGGAACCATGGGTTGTCCGATAACTTTTTCACTGATGTCAAATGGTGTTTTATCCCGTAATCCCAGGGACTGAACCGCTGTTTCAAGAATATCCGGGGCCGGAATGCCCGGTGAACGACTCTGGCGTTTCAGATAAAAGATTCCGGCATCCATTAACGCCTGGTATGGGATAAGCCCAACCACCTCACTGCCTGTCACCGATAATCCCCGGGCTTCAGCTGCTTTTTTTGCCGCCTCATAAACCTCATGTGGCGGTGTCACCTTGTAATTCGTCAAATTAATAGAGATCTGGGCACAATCGTATTCACTGACAAACCAACCGATGGCTTTCACCTCGTCAAACATCCCCGGCCGTTTGACAGCATTGCCCTCCAGATCTTCCCTGTCGTGTTCATGTTCTTTGAGAAGCCAGGTTAAATCGTATTGATGGTCGGCAGCGGTGTGCGAAGCGACCTCATCAATTGTAGGTGCGGTAAAATCGCAAGACCCACAAAAATATTTCTCTTCGGTGTGCCGCTTGATTTCCCCCTTAAAGTAAAAAGGTTCGGTATTGCCGGTTCGTACTGATCGCCCCTTTTTTCTCAGATCGAAAGCGATATCGGTAGCATATAAAGCCTCACGGGTGTTCAGGTTGATATTATATGCGATGAGGAACTCCCGCGCTCCGATGGCGGTACACCCTGAACGCGGATTGAATTCGGACGGGCCAAAATCGGGTTGCCAGTCAGGATTTTTGAGCTTTTCTTCCATCCCTTCGTACTCGCCACGCCGGATATTCGCCAAATTTTTCCGCGCAGGAGTTCTGGCTGAATGTTCATAGAGAAAAACCGGAATCTGCAATGTTTCGCCAACCCGTTTGCCAACGGTGCGGGCAATGACATCACAATCGTCAAGCGTTACGTCGTGCACCGGTACAAACGGACAGACATCTGTTGCCCCCATTCTGGGATGCGATCCCTGGTGCTGTCGCATATCGATAAGTTCACTCGCTCTCCTGATCCCCTGGAATGCGGCTTCCTCAACGATCTTCGGAGTACCTACAAAGGTGACCACTGTCCGGTTCATCGCTTCCCCGGGATCCACATCAAGCAGCCGGACCCCTTTTACGGATTCGATTGCTCCCACAATTTGATCGATTACGGCAGGATCTCTGCCTGTACTGAAATTCGGGACACACTCAACCAATTGCATACCTATACTCTCCTCTTCATTCAGACACCTGGTCCTTCATTGCACATGGATTGTCCTGTGAATCAAACAGGTAAAAGTAATAAAATCTCCCAGAGAACAACACCATTACTTCAAAGAGAATCCCCGTTTTCCCCCGTATACAACATATACCAATAGAAGGCTGCGATGACGAGTGCATGCGTAATTTTCCCCTGACGGATATAATCACCAACAGCGGATAATGAATAGAGCGCCGGCTCAATCTCCTCGTTTTCTTCAGGATTTGGTTCGGAAACCTGGTGGGCATTGGTGATAAGGAAGGTATAACATCGGTTTGACTGAATAGCGGGATTTGGATGCACCACACCGATTTCAACCGGAGGATCACCCTGATAACCTGTCTCTTCCAAGAGTTCCCTGGCAGCAGATTGAGCCGGGTTTTCCCCGGGATCCACCATCCCTCCCGGAATTTCAAGACAGATATCCGAAATCCCATGCCGGAATTGTCTGACCAGTACCAATTTCTGGTTCTTTGTAACTGCCATAACATTCACCCAGTCCGCCGTGTTCAGGGTAAAAAACGTGCCGGTATTCCCCGATAATTGCGAAGTGCGCTGCACGGTTTTCAATGTAAAAACCGCTGAGGAAAATGTGATAGATTCACTTTCGGTATTCCACGGTTTAATCATGGTCATCCCCGGATATTTCAGGTTAAAAAGGTCAAATACTGTGACAATTAAAGATACAGAAGAAAATAGATGATCACGAAGGAGTTTTCATGATCAGATCGTGATCGGAAAGGCAACGATTTGTTATAAAAAAAAGGCCGCTGGTACCAGCGGCCTTTTTACCGAGATTGGAATTCCGGTTACTTTACGACGTTGACTTCTTCAGCTTGCGGGCCTTTTTTACCTTGAGTGACGGTAAATTCGACCTTTTGGCCTTCTTCAAGCGTCCGATAACCGTTGCCCTGGATGGCTGAGTAATGGACGAATGCATCTTCACCGTTTTCACGCTCGATGAATCCGTAGCCTTTACTGCTGTTAAACCATTTCACAGTGCCTTGTTCGCGCTCTGCCATTGTGACTCCTTGTTGTTATTCGTTACTTATCTCCCTCAATGGCAGAACACTTCAAATAATATTTTGCTCCCGAAGACCGAGATACCCAAATCATTCGAAAGACTGCCTTGAAGGTTGAATGATATCGTATATGCGAAAATTTGTCAAGCTTTTCCTTTGATTATTTACACAGGGTGCCACCCGGATGATAACCGGTGACAGGAAAATGTACGGTGGAAGATCACGCTGCATGGTATGAGTGTATCCGGCAAAGTTCATTCCCGGACGTACCTGTTCGACGTGTTATCTTATGAGCGGAATGTGATGTATTGAGCACCTGAGAATAATCAACTCTGCAGAGAGTACACTGGGACTATTATGTCCACAGAACTACCCCTGCAACGGAGGACTAACTGAGAACAGTTACCTCTGCCGCTTGCGGCCCCTTCTCACTTTCGACCACCGAAAACTCAACCTGTTGTCCTTCATTGAGTGTGCGGTAGCCATTTCCATCAATAGCACTGTAATGGACGAAAACATCATCGCCATCTTCACGTACTATAAAACCAAACCCTTTGGCATTATTAAACCATTTTACTGTGCCTGTTTCACGATCAGCCACGACTTCTTAACCTCCACTTTTCTTTCTTGTGGATTGTTCTTACCCTTGACA
>DATFNI010000174.1:0-10577 GCA_035266485.1 Balneolales bacterium | reverse complement strand
CATGGATATTCGGTTCCCAAAAACTGGCTTCCTGAATTTATCAATGCCTACAAAGAGATTGTGTCACGCGAACAAGTGAATCCGAAACTAAGTGTGGCCAGGGTCAAGGACCTTCCTTTGGTTGAAGTACCTGCTACGGGGCCACAAAGTGACATCATGTGTGTTCTCATATCAGGGGATGGGGGCTGGGCCAGCATCGATCAGGGCCTGTCGAAGACGCTTGCACAATCCGGTATTCCAACCGTCGGGATCAATTCGCTGAAGTATCTGTGGGACCGCAAGACCCCGCAACAGGCTGCCATTGACCTCCAGAGGGTGACACAGAATTATTTATTGAAATGGAACAAGGACAAGGTGATCTACATCGGATATTCACTGGGTGCGGATATCCTGCCGTTCATGCTGCACAATCTGCCGGAACCACTGAGCAAAAACACCTTGCTTGCTGCTTTTTTGTCACCGAGCCAAACGGTTGATTTCCAGTTTCACCTGTCATACTGGATTGGCGGCGGAAGCGGTAAAAATTATCTGAATGTATTGCCGGCGATCCAGTCATTGAAAAACATCCCGCTTCTGTGCCTGTATGGTGATGACGAGACCGACAGTATCTGTAAAGATATCAATATGCCGAACGCACATGTCGTGGCAATGTCGGGTGGTCACCACTTCGACGGCAACTACCAGGGACTGGCTGACGAGGTGCTCAAGTACATGAAAAAGAGCGAAGAATGACGCGGACGGAGTAACGCAGCATAGTACTTCGAACTATGAGGTAGTTTTCCCTAATTTGAATAGACTTACAAAAAGAGAAGCAAGATCTGGTTCAGGTAGATTTGATCTTTCAGCTCTTCTGCACTCTCTCAGGTTTACGTTTGAAACACCCCCTCCTTACCTAATCTCTAATATCCTAACGTAAATACATTGTGAAAACGTTTAAATTTTCAAATATCAAATGATCTTCCTCTCTTCTTTGTTAAGGGGTGTAGAATTACAATGGTAAGAACTCTTAACAAAAGAGGAGGTAATGATGAAAGCCAATAGTTGGATCATTGCAATTGTCAGTTTATGGATAATCTTGTCTGCACTCATCGGTTTTACTCCGATGTTCATTCTATGGAGTAACCTGATTTCCGGTGCCATTATAGCTATAGCCGGTTTCTCATTTGCAAAAGAGAGACCGGGATTTGGATGGATTGCCGGAATATTGGGTCTCTGGATATTGGTATCCGGTTTTATACCAGGGCTACAGACAGCACCCGGACTGCTTTGGAATGGAATAATCGTAGGTGCAGTCACTGCTATTGATGGATTCTCGTCACTTGGCAGCACCGAAACAAGCACTCAGAGAACGCAGACTGCCAACGGATGATTTGATCAGGATAATATCCTGAATAAATTAAGCCTCCATTTATGAATGGGGGCTTTTTTTATTGGTCACCGGCCAGTGTAAAAATTGCACTTCCAGTGCGTGGAGTATTCGTCTATTGAGGCGCTCCTGCTATAATTTAGAGGCAGACTTGAATTTTAGTACATAATAGTGGAGCTTGCTTCTCACGGATTGTCGGGTCGAATTTGCAGGTGCTGCCGATCCAAACGAGAGGGGTTGCCGCCCAGATATCTTAAAAGCATCGTATCTGATAATCAACAATATTCCGAATTATCTTAATTATGGATGACGGTGCGATTAATGTGGCCCTTTTTAGAGGTGGTTTAATTGCCGCGTGTTTGATAGGTCTGTTCGTATTTCAGGTTAATGCTCAGCAGAAAAACACAGGCGTTCAGATGATCGGGGATTCAACCGCTTTCAAACCGGGTATGGAAGTGGTTTTATCCGGAGTCATACGTGATGCCAAGACCGGTAAATCTATAGAAGGAGTCACTATTTATATTGAGCGATTAAACACCGGGACTGTCACAGATGCCAGTGGCAGGTATCAAATCACTTTGCCGCCAGGCAGTTATTCTGTCAGATTCCAATACCTGGGTATGGAGACGGTAAACAGGAAGATCCATCTCCTGTCGGATGGTCATCTGAATATCACTATGAGAGAGAAGTCTCTTAGCATGGATGAAGTCATCATAAAGGGGAACGCACAAGGTGGTAATGTCAAGAGTGCCGTCACGGGAATCAATGAATTGAATATCGCACAGATATCACAGCTACCGTCACTGTTGGGTGTCTCGGATGTGGTCCATACATTGTTGCTCCTGCCAGGGGTGAATACGGTTGGTGAAGGCGCCTCCGGATTTAACGTTCGCGGAGGCATGACCGATCAAAATCTTGTATTGCTTAATGGTGCCCCGTTGTTCAATTCTTCACATGTTCTGGGCCTTTTCTCGGTTTTCAATCCGGACGCAGTCGACAATTTTACGCTTTATAAAGGCTATATCCCGGCGCGGTTCGGCGGACGGCTATCATCAGTGCTTGATGTCCACATGAAGGAGGGTGATTATGATAGATATCAGGTCAAGGGAGGGGTAGGCATTGCATCAGGCCGCTTATCTGTTCAGGGACCGATTGTGAAAGACAAAACGTCATTTCTGGCCGGGGTTAGAAGCACCTATTCGGATTGGGTTTTGGGACTTGCGCAAAACCTGGATGTAAAAAGGAGCAAAGCCGGATTTTATGATGCGAATATAAACCTTTCGCAAAGGTTTGACGAGAATAACCGGGTAGAACTCTCTTTCTATGGGAGTCATGACAATTTCCGTTATTCCGACAAATTTGGATATTCCTGGGGTACGAAACTTGGAAATTTGAGGTGGGACAAGATCTTTTCGAACCACCTGATGATGGAAGTATCGGCTGTGTTTGGCGACTATAGTAGCTCCAACTACGATCCCCAGGGATTTGATGCATCTGTACTTAACAACGGGATAAGATACGACCAGTTTAAAAGTGACTTTTTGTATAAACCCAATGGCAAGCATATGATTGACTTTGGGGCGGAGCGGGTAGACTATAATGAAAAACCTGAAACCATAGGTCCGTATAACAAAACATCCAATCTGACTTTCGAGGAGGTTTCAAAAGGAAGGGGCCGAACCCTATCGCTGTACGTAAGTGATGATTATACCATTTCTTCACGCCTGTTGCTATCCCTTGGTTTGCGCTATTCCCTTTTTCAGGATCTCGGACCCGGCAACGTTTACAGTTATCAAGCCGGGATGCCGAGGGATGTGAGCACCATTACGGATTCGACACAATACGGAAGGGGTAAAGTAATAGCTCATTATGCCGGTTTTGAGCCGAGGGTATCGATACGTTATAACCTGGATGCCGCAAGTTCTGTCAAGATAAGCTATGTCCGGATGCAACAATTCATCCACCAGATTTCCAACAGCACCTCCTCAACCCCCGCTGACATCTGGCAGGTAAGCAACACTTTTATCCCGGGCGAGAAGGCTGATAATTTTTCAGTGGGATATTACAGGAATTTCAATGACGACACATGGGAAACATCCCTGGAGCTGTTCTATAAAAGAACATCAGATTTATTATTGTACAAGAATTTTGCACAACTTCATTTGAATAATCATCTTGAAACCGAGTTACTGGAAGGCAAAGGCAAAGCCTATGGAGTCGAGATTTCAATCAAAAAAACAAGCGGCAAATGGACCGGGTGGTTGTCATATGCCTATACGCGGTCGCTGGAACGGTCAACAGTAAGCTATCCATCGGAACAAGTTAACGGGAACGATTGGTTTCCATCGGATTTCGATCGTCCTCAGAATATCAGTCTGGTTGCCAAACGGCAGATTGCTAAACGCAGCGCATTCTCATTCAACATCGTCTATGATACGGGCAGGCCGATTACAGCCATTGTATCGAGCTATGAGCAGGGGCAGACCATTATCCCCGAATACTCCTCAAGGAACGGGTATCGAATTCCTGATTATATCCGTCTTGATGTATCGTTCACAATCGGTGACAATATCTGGAAAAACCGGGTAGTGAATCCCAATAAAAAATACCATGATAGCCTGACAATATCATTTTATAATGTATTAGGTCGGGAAAACGCGTATTCCGTGTTTTATAAGCGACCTCCTGATTTATACATACCGCAATCCTACAAACTTTCGGTGCTTGGAACCATCATTCCCTCTGTAACTTATAACTTCAATTTCTGATGGGCATACCTGAACTCCGAAAAACTGATATGTCTAATCTTTCATTTTCTAAAGGCCTCAGGATATTGATTCTGATCAGTTCGGTTATTTTTCTGAGTAGTTGTGTTAAAGCTATCCACTTTAAGGTGAAGCATCAGGGTGGACAGTTGGTTGTACAGGGTATGATTACAAACAGTGGAGGGAAACAGGAGTTACATATCGGAATGACATCCCCGGGTGAGCGTAAGACCATCCCGGTTGATAATGCACATGTCACGATCTATGAGAATACCGATCATCAGGAAGACTACCACGAAACGGATCCGGGAATTTATATTATGGATGGCAACATCGTGAAAGGGATACCCGCGAATACCTATCATCTTGTGATTAAGCTGGAAAATGGTAAAGAATACCAGACCATACCCGAAACAATGCCGATGGCTACAGGAAATGTCAGTGCTCATTATAAGTTGGGTAAGGTGAAGGAACTCAGTAATGCTGGTGTTGAGCTTACCGAGGATGCAGTCTTTGTTTATGCAGATACCCAAATCCCAAAAACTGCGAAGCCTCTTTATTTAAAATGGGACGTGGATGAGGTGTACAAGTTTACACAGGTCTACATACCAAGCCCTTTCAACATTCCACCCCCCGTTTGTTATGTCACTATTTATCCGAACACACAGAATATTATGCTGTACAATGGGGCGGAACTGAATACAGATGAGATCACAGATCAGAAAATAGCGACCCAGATTATCAACTTTTCATTTTATCAGAAGCATAATTTTGATGTTTACGTTTCCTCAATTACCAGGAACGCCTATGAGTATTGGAAACATGTAAATGAGGTAGTGAATAGCAACGGAACGATTTTCGATGTTCCTCCGGCCACAGTGCAGGGGAATGTATATAGTATCAGTATTCCAATGAAAACGTACTCGGATATTTTGAAGCGGCTGTGATAGACACATCGAGATTTGCAATGTATCGCTACGAAATGCCCATCCCGATACTTAATCCCTGTGCCACCGCAGCCAAACCCGAGTGCAATGCCTGTCTTTTACTACCCAACAGTACACTACAATACCCTAGTAATTTTGATGATATTCGATAGATCAATGGCTATAATTTTATGATGATAAAAGTTGAATTAGAGGTATGGCTCAGTTCTGTTGATTATGAAAAACATGCAGTTAGGAGAAGACAATACGTTACGGGTCCCATTTCATAATTCATGATTCATAATTAAAATTCTCTTCTCGTTGACTTTAGAATCCGTAGCTACTAAATTCAGCGTCATGTTTACGACATCATTCCATACTGACAGTTGGTGGTGGCCGGCCCGCTGAAGCGGATCGGCGTTGGATCCCGTTTGTCCGGGGTGTCGTATCAAAGATATTACCAACAAGAAACGTCGAAACCCGCTTCAGGATCAACCTGAGCGGGTTTTTTATTTTATGGACAGAACAAGATTTAAAGAACTTTCAAAAACCTATACGGCCATCCCGGTCTACCGGGAGTTGCTGGATGATGTACTGACGCCGGTCTCGCTATTTCTGAAGATCCGGCAGGGGGCATCTTATCCGTTCCTCCTTGAATCGGTGGAAGGGGGAGAGCAACTGGCCCGTTATTCATTTATTGGCCGGGACCCCTACCAGGTGCTCTCGTTCAAAGAGGGTCATCTGAGGCTGGAACATGATGGGATAAACGAGTCACTCTCCGGCGATTTTTACGATCGGCTGAACGAGCTGGTATCGCAATACCGGGAGCCGAAGCTGCCGGAACTGCCGCGTCTGACCGGTGGCGCTGTCGGTTACGTTGCCTATGATACCATTCGACAGACGGAATACCTGCCCAACATCCCGGAAGATGATCTGAAGCTTCCGGATGCCATATGGGCCTTTTACAACGAAATCTATGCGTTTGATCATGTCCGCCACCGGATTATCCTGATCCGAACCATTTTCATAGACGGGACAGATGCTGATCTGGATGCGTTGTACGACCAGGCGATGGTGGGCCTGGATCGCATGCAGGATCGTTTGAACCACGATATCCGGAAAAATGGCAGCGTTGACCTGAAGACAAACGATCTGCAGAGCAATACGACGCGTGAACGGTACATGGAGATCGTCGAAAAGGGCAGACATTATATATATGAAGGCGACATCTTCCAGGTTGTGCTGTCGCAGCGAATCACGACTCAGTACAAGGGCGACCGGTTCATGTTGTACCGGGCGCTTCGCACAGTGAACCCGTCTCCCTATCTTTTTTATCTCGATTTGGGTGATTTCGCGCTGATCGGGTCCTCACCTGAAGTGCAGGTGCGTGTGCAGGACGGAAAAGCAGAGGTGCTGCCTATCGCGGGAACCAGGCCCAGGGGAAAAACCCCGGAAGAGGACGAAGAACTGGGCAGCGAGCTGAAACGGGATGCCAAGGAAGTGGCCGAACACGTGATGCTTGTCGATCTTGGGAGAAACGATCTGTCGAGATTTTGCAAGCCGGGCACCGTAAAAGTAACACAAAGCCAGGTGATCGAACGGTTTTCTCACGTCATGCACCTCGTTTCCACGGTGGAAGGATATCTTCAGGATGGGTACAAATCGGTTGATGCGCTCCGTTACTGTTTCCCCGCAGGGACCGTAAGTGGTGCCCCGAAAGTACGGGCCATGGAGATCATCGACGAGCTGGAGGCGTCCAAACGTGGTCCGTATGCCGGAGCCGTCGGCTATTTTGATTTCTCCGGGAATATGGATACCTGTATTGCCATCCGGACGATGATAGCCACTTCCAATCGTATCTATATCCAGGCCGGTGCCGGCATCGTCGCCGACAGCCAGCCCGCCCGCGAATTTGATGAAACAATGAATAAAGCGCGTGCTTTGCTCGAAGCATTAACCGTAGCTAAAGGAATGACAGTAGTATCATGACAAAGACGGCCTCTCAGACAGACCAGAAACCCTCGTCTGAAACCCGGACTCCAACCATCCTTTCCGGGATTCAGCCCTCGGGTAAGCTTCACCTCGGCAACTATTTCGGGGCCATGCGCCAGCATCTCCGGATGCAGCATGAAGGGGATGCGTTCTATTTTATGGCGAACTATCATACTCTTACATCGCTCAACGACGGAAAGGAACTCTACCAAAATACGATCGATGTGGCGCTTGATTACCTGGCACTGGGACTCGATCCCAACCGGTGCACCTTCTTTGTTCAAAGTGATGTTCCACAGGTAACCGAGCTCTCCTGGATTCTCGGAACGCTATGTCCGAAAAGTCTGATGGAAAAAGGAGTGGCTTACAAAGAGAAAGTGGCTAACGGTCTGGCTCCCAACATCGGCCTGTTTACCTACCCGATATTGCAGGCGGCTGATATTCTGATCTATCATTCCGACCTGGTGCCGGTTGGGGCCGATCAGAAGCAGAATGTCGAGATTACCCGCGACCTCGCCACCAAGTTTAACAATACATATAATGGCGAATACCTGCGTCTTCCGGAGCCGTACATTATGAAGGAAGTGGCCATCGTCCCCGGTGTCGATGGCAGAAAGATGAGTAAGTCGTACGGCAATGCCATCGACATATATGATGAAGGAAAGTCATTGAAGAAGAAAGTGATGTCCATCCAGACGGATTCGACGCCTCTTGAAGAACCTAAAGACCCGGATAAATGCAACGTCTACGCGCTTATCAGGCTTTTCGCGGATGATGATCTGGCGAAAGAGATTGCAGATAAATACCGGGCCGGGGGATATGGCTATGGTCATGCCAAGAAGGAACTTCTCGGATTGATTACTGATTATTTTGCAGGGGCCAGGGAACGTCGCAAGGAATTGGAACAGGATATCGATTATGTGATTGATGTTTTGAAAGAAGGCGGACGCAGGGCCAGGGAACGTGCCGAAGAAGTGATGGAACCGATTCGGTCAGTGACCGGCATCATGCGTAATTTTTCGTTGAAAACTGAAACAAAATAAACACCTGGAATGATGGGAAAATGGAATGATGGATATGCAACCGGCAATTTGCAACCCGTAATCAGTAACTTGTTATGGTACTGATAATCGACAATTACGACTCCTTCACCTATAACCTGGTGCACCTGGTTGCAGCGTTTGCCGGTGAGTATGAGGTTTATCGGAATGATCGCATCACGATCGATCAGATTCGCGACAAGCAACCGGAAGCCATTCTGATCTCGCCGGGGCCCGGTCGTCCGGTTGATGCCGGGATAACGGAGGAACTGATCCGTGAGATGGGTTCGGATATACCGGTGCTGGGTGTATGCCTGGGGCATCAGGCCATCGGGGAGGTTTTCGGTGCAAAAGTCGTACATGCTCCCTCACTGATGCACGGGAAAACATCATTGATCGAGCATGATGGAAAGACGATCTTTGATGCTGTGCCGCAGCGATTTCCGGCGACCCGTTATCACTCGCTGGTTTTGGACCCGGAAAGTATACCGGATGAACTGGAAGTCAGTGCCAGAACGGCGGATGGTGTGATCATGGGCGTGCGGCATAAGCGTTATCCGGTCGAAGGGATACAGTTCCACCCGGAGAGCATTCTGACGGAAACCGGACCTAAGTTGCTGAGTAACTGGGTCTCGCAGTATATCAAACCAATATCAACCCCAACGACTTGACACCAAATGGATGGATCTGAAACCGTAGTCTTTACAGATATACTTCACAAGCTTGCCAATCGTAAAAACCTGGATGCGAATCAGGCAAAAGCAGCGCTGGAGGCCATAATCAGCGGTGCTATCCCGGAAGCTCAGATTGCAGCATTCCTATTCGGGATGCGTGCGAAGGGAGAAACCGTCGAAGAGATGACCGCTTTCGTCGAGGTGATGCGAAAGGCAGCCGTTCATGTGGATGTGGATATCAGGCATGCGGTTGATTTATGCGGTACGGGCGGTGACAATGCCAATACGTTCAATATCTCAACAGCCTCGATGTTCGTGGTTGCCGGAGCAGGAGCACCCGTGCTGAAACATGGAAATCGGAGTGTCTCCAGCAAGAGCGGGAGCGCGGATGTCCTTGAGGCACTTGGAGCAGTGGCAGCCCTTCGCAAAAGACAGGTTGAAAAGGTGTATAATGAAACCGGCCTGGCCTTCATGTTTGCGCCCTATTTTCATCCCGCTATGAAACATGTAATGCCGGCAAGAAAGGCTCTCCACCTCAGAACGTTTTTTAATATACTCGGGCCTTTGCTGAATCCCGCCGGTGTCAAACGCCAGGTTGTAGGGGCTTATAATCGCCAGATCGCCCATCTGGTCATTCAGATTTTACGCAACCTCGGAACTGACTTCGCCTATGGAATCAATGCAGAGGATGGTTTGGACGAGTTCAGTACCACGACCTATACGGATGTCTATGAACTTCAGCATGAAATGTATTCAGAAGCCGTACGATTCGATCCCCGTGACCTGGGTATCAAGCTGGCCCAGCCCGAGGATCTGAAAGGCGGGGATAAAGATGTCAATGCCGAAATCATCCAAAATATCCTGAAAGGAAAAGGGACCCAGGCGCAGCAGGATATAGTGACACTAAATGCCGTATTTGGAATTCACGCTTCCGGAATCGTTGATCATTTGAAAGAAGCTCATGAACGGGCTCTTGAAAGCATTGCCTCTGGTAAGGCTGAACGTAAACTCCAACAATTTGTCGAGGCCACAAACGATGTTAGTTCGACGACGAAACCGGATATGCCATGAGTACAATCCTGGATAAAATTGTGGCACAGACCCGGGAAGATCTGGCGCGACGCCGGCGAAAGGTGAAGGCCGTCGATTTCCGGTCCTTCGAACAATACGAACGGGAGCGGCGGTCGTTGTACGAGGCCCTTCAGGTAGAAAACGAAGTGGCCGTCATCGCGGAGATCAAAAAAGCATCGCCTTCAAAAGGGCTTATACGCCCGGATTTCAACCCGGAAAAGCTGGCGGAATCGTATCTGAAAGGCGGGGCGTCCGCCATTTCGGTCCTCACCGATGAACCGTTTTTCAAAGGGCATCTGACCTATCTGGAGAAAGTATCGATGATCTCAGATAAGCCGGTTCTGCGCAAGGATTTTATTATCGATCCCTACCAGATTGAAGAGGCACGTGCTTACGGAGCCGATGCCATTTTATTGATCGTTCAGATAACCGAAGGATCACAGCTTAGTGAGTTGTTACATGCTGCGCATGAAACAGGTCTGGAATGTATGGTCGAGTGTTATGATGAAAATGACTTTAGACAGGTTTCGTTCGACGAAGTCCGGATTCTGGGTGTCAATAACCGGGATCTGAACACTTTTGAAGTACAGCTCCATCGAGGGGTGTCTTTATTGGAACAGGCGCCCGGCCAGGTTGTCAGGGTCTCGGAAAGCGGTATAACCTCGGTGGATGACCTGCGTTATCTCTATGAGCACGGTATTCATGCGGCGCTGATCGGCGAGTATTTCATGCGGAAACAGGAT
>DATFNI010000173.1:0-9855 GCA_035266485.1 Balneolales bacterium | reverse complement strand
GGTCAGCTCATTGACCGGAAATAACCAGCCGGTGTTCGTTGTCGACGGTGTAATCATGGACAACAGCACGTTCCGTAACTATGACGGTTATGGCAGTTCCAATGGTATTAGTCCGGATTACGGTAATGCCATCATGGATATCGATCCTAATAACATTGCCTCCATCACGGTGCTGAAAGGTGCAAACGCAGCAGCTTTGTATGGTTCACGTGCTGCAAACGGAGCTATTGTTATTACCACGAAAACCGGCTCCTCTGCTGGCAGCAAGGGTGTTGGGGTTAACCTGAGTTCTTCTGTTTCTTTTCAGCAGGTATCACCGCAATCGCTGCCTTCTCTTCAAAACGAGTATGGTCAGGGTAACTACGGTCAGTTTGCCTATGTTGATGGTGCCGGAAGTGGTACCTATGACGGGGTTGACGAAAGCTGGGGTCCCAAATTCAACGGACAAAAGATTACCCAGTTTGATTCACCAGTTGTAAATGGTGTCCGTCAGGCAACCCCATGGCTGCCGAATCCAAACAATGTGAAGGACTATTTCAACACCGGATCAACCATCCGCAACTTCATGTCCGTGGCTGGTCAATCGGGTAATACCAACTACCGGATTGCTTTTACGAACAACAACCAGGAAGGTACAATCCCAAATAGTTCACTCAGCAGCAGCAATGTTGACCTGTCTGCCACAACCGACCTGACCAGTAAATTACATGCCCAGGGCAATATCACATATGTTCACCTGGTCGGTAAGAATCGTCCCGCTGTCGGTTACTCAGATCTGAACCCGATGCAACAGCTTACCCAATGGATCGGACGTCAGGTTGATATCAATAGTCTGCGTCATTACCTGGCCGGACAGAATTCGAATGGCTCCTACAACCAGTACAACTGGAACCACGCCTATCACAACAATGCTTTCTGGGAAACCTACATGAACTTCAACAGGCAGCAACGTGATCGTATTTATGGTCGTGTTCAAATGAGTTATGATTTGACTCCCTGGCTGACGGCACGTGGTTATTCTGGTATTGATACCTACAATGAAATCCGCAAGCAGGGGATGCCGTATAACAACATCTCACAACCAAATGGCGAGTATCTTCAGAACACCATTCAGGTGATGAACTGGACATCAGACTTCCTGTTATCTTACAACAAAGATCTTACTTCCGAACTGAATCTTTCCGGTAAGGTAGGGGTCGAAAGCATCTTTGAAGAGCACAACGAATTGGGTGCTGATGCCGGAGCGTTAAGTATTCCGGGGCTGTACAACCTGAGTAATTCCTCTCAGGCTATCACTGCTATAAATCCACAGTTCAACGACTTGTTCAAGAAAAAAACGAACAGTGTCTACGGTGAAGCTACATTTGGCTACCATAATTATCTGTTCCTCGATTTGACGGGCCGTAACGACTGGTCTTCAACTCTTCCAAAGAATAATGACTCCTATTTCTACCCATCAGCGAGTCTGAGCTGGGTACTTACCGATGCAGTGCCAAGTCTGAAGAGTAATATTCTGGATTATGCTAAACTGCGTGCCAGTTGGGCATCAGTCGGTAACGATACCGATCCCTATCAGTTACAGTCGGTATATATCGCGCAAAGCCCATATCAGGGTATCCCGAATTATCGTATAACTCGTCAGCTGCCGAATATCAATCTGAAACCTGAAAAGAGCTATGCTCTTGAGTTCGGTGGTGAATTCAGATTCATTAATGATCGTGTTGGTCTCGACCTTACCTACTATAGTAAAAAGACCAAGAATCAGATCATGCCTGTTCGTGTTGACGGTGCCAGCGGTTACAGGACACAGCTCATCAATGCCGGTGAAATTGACAACAATGGCGTTGAAATCACACTGAACGCGAGCCCGGTAACGAGCCAAAACTTCAGTTGGAATTTCACCATCAACTGGGCTAAAAACCTGAATAAGGTGGTTTCCCTTGCTCCTGGTGTAGATTCTTATGAAATGGGTCAGGCCTGGGGAATCTACGAAGAAGCACGTCCGGGACAACCGGTTGGTGAAATTTATGGTTACGGATACAAGAAAGATAAAAACGGCAAAATGCTGGTCCGTATCATCGACGCCAGTGGAAATTACACAACCAGCCAAAATGGCACAGTTGATAATACCTTGGTGATTCCAGTCCCAACCGACTCCATGCTGAGTTTCGGTTCCTATCAACCTAAATGGACCGGTGGTATTCAGAATACCTTCCGCTACAAAAACCTGAGTCTGAATGTTCTGATTGATGGTAAATGGGGCGGTAAAGTTTATTCGGTAACCAATATGTTTGGTAACTACACCGGTATTCTGAAAAGCACTCTGAATGGTCGTCAGACAAACTGGGATAAACCTGGTTACCTGGTTCCCAATGCAGTTGTTGCTAAGCAAGATGCAAATGGTAATTGGGTATCGACCGGTCAGGCGTTGACACAACGTACGGTTCGCGAGAATTGGGGGTATAATGCCTATTACAATTACGCTGAACCCAACGTCTACGATGCAACTTTCTTTAAGCTGAGACGGGTAGAACTTACTTACACTCTGCCAGGCAAGTGGGTTAACAGAACCCCCTTCCGAAATATCCAGCTTTCACTGGTTGCCAATAACCTGTTCATCCTCTATAAGAAGGCTCCGAATATCGATCCGGAAACCTCTTTTGGATCAGGTAACCTGCAGGGATTCGAGTCGAACCAGATTCCATCGGTTCGCAGCTACGGATTCAATGTACGTGTGTCTCTGTAATTCCAGTCAATGATTTAAATAAAGAATTTAGCATATGAAACTATCTAAATATATTAAATATGGCGCGCTTGCGATGGCGTTACTAGCCGGTACCAGCGCCTGTGACAGCGGGTTTCAGCAGCTTAACCAGGATCCAAATAACCCGACGCATGCTACCCCTCAATTGGTCATGCCATATGTTGAACAACAGACTGCTAATATTGTTCACAGTTATGACCTGAGTTGGTATTCCGGTGGGATCTGGGTTCAGCAACTGGCTGAAATTCAGTACTCGGACGAAGACCGCTACAATATTGCGGCTCGTACTTCAGTTTGGAACGGGACCTGGGACGTATTCTACACGGATATCCAGGAAAACCTTAAAAAAGTTCGTGCACAAGCTGCGAGCGCTAATGACAATAACCTGATGGGTATTGTTGAGATCCTGTCGGTTTACAACTGGCAGAATGCTACTGACCTTTGGGGACCTATTCCTTATAGTCAGGCTTTGGAGGGTGATTTATCCAAAGCAAACATTCAGCCGCAGTTTGATACGCAGGCAAATATATATAAAGATCTGATCGCCCGTTTAAAGACGGCTGTTCCTAAGATTGATCCCTCTGCCGCAGCACCCTTTACCAGCCAGGATCTGATCTATGGCGGGGACATGATGAAATGGAAGAAGTTCGGCGGTTCGCTGCTGCTTCGCCTATACATGCGTCTGGCTAAATTGGATGCGGCAACAGCGGAAGCCGGCATCAAGATGGTACTTGGTGATCCAACGGATTATCCGATTTTTACCAGTGATGCTGATAATGCCGAATTTGGATATACCAAATACCCGTATGACAATCCGTTTGCTGATCAGGGACGAACCCGAAATGACTTCTGTATAAGTGCCACCACAGTGGATACCCTGGAAGCTTTGAAGGACCCACGGCTGCGTATTTATGCAACTGTTGTCTCTGACTCTGCAACCAAAGCACAACTTGTGAAGTCAACGGGCTATCCGTATCAGGGAGTGACGAATGCTTCACAAAGCAACAGTCTGCAGCTAAATAAAGCCTCTTTCCCTGGTTATTATTTCTACTCTCCATCCACTCCTGGCTTCCTGCTTACCTATCCTGAGGTCATGTTTATCAAGGCAGAAGCTGCTGTGCGTGGCTGGATTTCGGACGATCCGGCAACAGACTACAATGATGCCATTCAAGCATCTTTCAATATGTTTACTGATGCACGGATCCAACCGGTGATGAGTGATCTGACGGGTTCCGTTGTATATAATCACCAGAGCTTCAATTCTGCCGACTATCCATCTGGCTTGACAGATACGGATTATCAAAATTATATTTCACAGGCAGATGTTGCTTTCAAGACCGGTGCTTCGCAGGCAGCGCAACTGCATCAGATCGGTCTGCAAAAATGGATCGCTTTGTTTGGTCAGGGTTATGAAGCCTGGACCTGCTGGCGTCGTACAGGGTATCCTTTCCTGAAGGCTAATCCGGGTGGTCAGGGTATCAGCAACAAGATTCCGTCACGTATGATTTATCCGCCACGTGAGGCCACTGTCAATGGCTCGAATTACAACACGGCAAAATCCATACTTGGTGGAGATGGTCTTTATCAGATTCTTTCCTGGGCAAAGTAGACCATTAGTAATATTTGGTTTTGATAAGCCGTCCCGGTTCAACCGGGGCGGTTTTTTTTATGACTGTCAAATAAGTAAAGAGATGGATTTGAAAAATTCAGGTCATAGCCGTCACAAACATTCAATACCTATTTAGAAGAACCTCCGAAGGAGGTTAATATGAATAACCTTGCATGGAATGCGGGGTATAAAAGGATAACAAACCCACAACCCCAAAGGGGTTTAATAACCCGGAGAAACGGTTTTATACATCTTTGGGGTAGTTGTATGGCTGCGTATTCCATGCAGAATTATTCATGGTCAGGCCTATTTTCAGGGGTTTCAAGAACATTTTGGACAGTAGCGAATTCGGATACACCGATCGGGTATAAGGTAAATCCTGTATTGAATAGTCAGCTTAAGTATGGATGAATATCGTAGTAGCACTCCTGAGAAGATAAGAGCAAGAAAAAAGCCGTTCCAGATTTCCAGAACGGCCTTCTATAATCGGCAATATCAACAAAAGAAACGAACTGTTTGCCAAATACTCAGGAACGTTTGTTCATAGGTATATAATCACGTGAATTCTCACCGACATAAATCTGTCTGGGACGATAAATGCGTCCATGAGGATCTTCGCGCATTTCTTTCCACTGGGCAATCCAGCCCGGCAGACGGCCAATGGCAAACAGTACGGTGAACATATTGACGGGGATACCCATGGCCTGATAAATGATTCCGCTGTAAAAATCTACATTCGGATAAAGTTTGCGTTCGACGAAATAGTCATCGGCCAGCGCAATCTCCTCAAGCTGTTTGGCGATATCGAGCAGCGGATCTTTAACACCAAGCTGATTCAGTACCTCATCGGCTGACTTTTTAAGAATCCGGGCACGTGGATCGAAGTTCTTGTAGACGCGGTGGCCAAATCCCATCAGCTTAAAGCTGCTGTTGTGGTCTTTTGCCATTTCCATGTACTTCTTGGGCGATCCGCCTTCCCGTCTGATGTTCTCAAGCATCTGAATTACTCGCTGGTTGGCTCCGCCGTGCAGAGGTCCCGACAAGGCGTTAATACCTGCTGAAATTGACGCAAACAAGTTGGCCTGACTGCTTCCAACCATCCTTACCGTGGATGCGCTGCAGTTTTGTTCATGATCGGCATGGAGAATGAGAAGTAAGTCAAGGGCACGTTCCAGCACATCGGGTACTTCATATTTTTCCATCGGAGTAGCAAACATGGTGTACAAAAAGTTACCGACGTAACTCAGATCATTCTGTGGGTAAACGAACGGCTGTCCCATGGACTTTTTATAGGAAAAGGCAGCAATCGTTTTGAGTTTTGCCAAAAGCCGGATGGCATTGATATCCATCTCTCTTTCAAGTGAATTATCATCATGATAGTAGCCGGACAGGGCACCGACCATCGCCGAAAGTACGGTCATCGGATGTGCAGATGGAGGAAATCCTTCGAAAAACTTTTTCATATCCTCATGGATCATGCTATGAGTTGTAAGCAAATGCTCAAACTCGGTAAGTTCTTCCTGCGTCGGCAACTTACCTTTTATTAACAGGTACATCACTTCCACAAAACTCGATTTTTCTGCAAGCTCCTCTATCGGAAATCCACGGTATCGAAGTATCCCCTCTTCTCCATTAATAAATGTGACTGCACTTTGACAAGATCCCGTATTGGCAAATCCACTATCCAGAGTAATAGTTCCGCTTTCGTTACGCAGATGGGATATGTCGACACCGACTTCTCCCTCTGATCCTACTACAACCGGAAGCTCATATTCCTTACCGTCCAAAATTAATTTGGCATTCTTCATGTAGATACTCCTGTTATATGATTAATAATCCTTGAAAGTAGTGCTGGCATAATACTACTATATAGTTATTTAAATAATTGCGAAAATCGCACAATAAACACAAAGATCGTTTCCGCCTCATCACCGGACTCCCCGGAAGTGGGCTATTTATGCCAACAACAAACTCATATTGTTTGTTTCAATCTGTTGGGAGCTAAAATAGTAACTGCCCATCATCACAACGAAACGAATTTGAGGGGAGTATATCTCATTTTTTTGTGAGATACGCAAATCCGTCAAAAAAACGCTTTCGTTTAATTCCATTCATTCAAACAAATATCGGAAAGATAGGAATTTTGTTCCGGAGGTGGTACAAAGCCAAATGTAAAAAAGGATAACAAACTCTTCTTTTTAACGTTTTTTTTCATTGACATCTGTAAAATGACAAAATGTACCTGTAACATCCAACCTGGCTTGTTCAATCCTTCTTCATCCGGGAGTTGGAAAGCGTCAAAAAGAGTTGCCCAGATCTGTAAACGGATACATTCCCATATTAGGACGAGGGAGGGGATATTTATCTCGAATTCATGTCGAATATTCTTTACTGTCGAAGCAGTGTGATAGACATTCGGAGAAGTGATTTTTAGCACTTCTGCCGGATATATCGTGATGCAAGAATCGTATCTTTTGTATAGCAGACTCCGTATCTTTCAGCCTTTAGATTTTGAGGTGGTGAGTATTGGAAATCGCTGCAACTTGTTCAATATCTGCCTGTTTATTTACATATTTTTATCAGCAAAATGCATATTGATCTTTCAGAAAAAGAGCCATTTGTCCGGCGCCACATCGGTCCCCTGAGTTTTGGCGAACAACAAGTAAATGAGATGCTGCAAACGGTTAATGCAGGATCCCTGGACGAACTTATTGGTGAGACTATCCCTTCCACAATACGTCTTGACGAGGAACCCAGGCTGCCACGTGCTATAACCGAAGATGAGTTTTTGCGCCTGTTCCGCAAAATCGGCGCAAAAAACAAAGTGTACCGATCATTTATAGGAATGGGTTATTATCCAACACGGGTACCAACCGTCATTCAGCGCAATATTCTTGAAAACCCCGGGTGGTATACTTCCTATACGCCTTACCAGGCAGAGATATCCCAGGGACGGTTGGAGATGCTTGTTAATTTCCAGACCATGATCACAGATTTGACCGGGATGGAACTCGCCAATGCGTCACTCCTGGATGAAGGCACCGCTGCAGCTGAAGCCATGTCGATGTTTCATTCGATGCGGAAAGGCAGTAAAAAGAGTGCGGATGTGTTTTTTGTCGCTGATGACTGTCATCCCCAGACTATTGAGGTGATCCGTTCCCGCACAGAGCCCCTGGATATCAGATTGCGCGTAGATTCTCTTGAAAATCTGGATCCCGGGGATGAATCGATTTATGGCGTTTTGCTTGCTTACCCGAATACGAGGGGTTCTGTCACTGATTATACAGACCTGGTACAGATATTGCATGCACATAATATTTTCGCCGGCGTGGTTGCCGACCTGATGAGCCTGGTTGTTTTAAAATCACCAGGGGAGATGGATGTCGACGTTGTGGTGGGCTCAAGTCAGCGTTTTGGTGTTCCTATGGGATTTGGCGGGCCACATGCTGCATTTTTTGCGACCCGTGACGAGTACAAGCGCCTGGTACCCGGACGGATTATCGGGGTATCCAAAGATGCGGATGGAAATGTTGCATACCGGATGGCCCTGCAGACCCGGGAGCAACATATCAGACGGGAGAAAGCGACATCCAATATTTGTACTGCTCAGGTATTATTGGCCGTTATGGCTGGAGCCTACGGCGTTTATCACGGGCCAGATGAATTGCGTAATATCGCCTGGAGCATCCACGCAAAGGCCCGGCTGATTGAGCAAGGACTCGGAGAGCTCGGCTTTCATAATGAGAATCCGGTTTATTTCGATACGTTGTATGTAAATGCTACGGATGATGAAACCCGTGAAAAAGTCCGTACGGCCGCTCTGAAAAGGCAAATAAACTTGCGGTACTATCCGGACCATCACGTCGGCATTTCTCTGGATGAAGCGGCCACTACCGGTGATATTCGTGATATTATGGATATTTTCAGCGAGGCTTCCGGACAAACCTTTGCTTTTGATGTACACAAAGCATCCCGCGAGGTAGCTGCAGGAGTTCCTGGCTCCCTGAAAAGGACCAGCGACTTCATGACACATCCGAATTTTCATCAGTATCATTCCGAGCATGAAATGCTGCGTTATCTGAAACGGCTGGAAAACAAGGATCTGTCTCTTGTTCATTCGATGATATCGCTGGGATCCTGTACCATGAAGCTCAATGCCACAACCGAGATGATACCGCTGAGCTGGCCTGAATTTTCGCAGCTTCATCCCTTTGTGCCAACAAATCAGGCTCTCGGATATAAAGAGATGTTTGATAACCTGACGGAATGGCTGAAAGCGATAACCGGTTTTGATGCCGTTTCATTGCAACCAAACTCGGGCGCCCAGGGCGAATTCACCGGTTTGCTGACGATCCGTGCCTGGCATCAGTCGCGTGGAGATTTGAAGAGAAAAGTAGCCCTGATCCCCTCATCCGCACACGGCACCAACCCGGCCAGCGCCGTGATGGCCGGGTTGAAAGTGGTAGTCGTGAAGTGTGATGACAAGGGCAATATTGATGTGGAAGACCTTCGTGCAAAAGCCGAGCAAAATGCGGCTGAATTAGCCGCGCTGATGGTTACCTATCCTTCAACACACGGTGTGTTTGAGGAGGCGATATCCGAGATTTGTGAGATCATCCATCAAAATGGAGGTCTTGTCTATATGGACGGGGCAAATATGAATGCCCAGGTTGGTCTGACCTCGCCTGCAAGGATAGGTGCCGATGTGTGTCATCTGAATCTGCATAAGACATTCTGTATCCCCCATGGCGGAGGTGGACCAGGCATGGGACCCATTGCCTGTACCAAAGAACTGGCTCCTTACCTGCCGGGACATCCGTTTACACATGATGGAAAGCAACACCTTTCTCCGGTCGCTTCAGCCCCCTCGGGAAGTGCCAGCATACTGACAATTTCATATGCCTACATTGCACTTATGGGTGTTAAAGGGTTAACACTGGCAACACAATATGCCATTTTAAACGCGAATTATATAAAATCGCGCCTGGAAGGTCATTATCAGGTACTCTATGTGGGAGAACATGGAAGAGTCGGACATGAGATGATTATTGATCTGCGGCCTTTCAAACAGAGCGCAGGAATTGAAGTATTGGATATAGCCAAGCGTCTGATGGATTACGGATTTCACTCTCCCACCGTTTCATTCCCGGTACCCGGTACCATGATGATTGAACCTACGGAAAGTGAAACCAAACAGGAGCTGGATCGCTTTTGTGATGCCCTAATTGCCATTCGTGAAGAGATCAAAGAAATCGAGGAAGGGGTGGCTGACAGGGATAATAACGTCCTGAGAAATGCCCCGCATACCATGGCCGTCATTGCTTCTGATCACTGGCCATTTCCCTATTCCAGGCAGAAGGCTGCTTATCCGGTACCATGGCTTCTGGAGCGCAAATTTTGGAGCTCCGTACGTCGCGTCGATGATGCATACGGTGATCGTAATCTCATGTGCTCCTGTCCACCCATTTCAGAGTATAACGAC